>VGIE01000028.1 GCA_016867955.1 Betaproteobacteria bacterium | reverse complement strand
AGGAGTTCCGGCATGGCTCCTGCTTGAGGCAACGCGTGAGTTGAAAAAAATCGCATTGCGGATGGTTGCCATCGCCGGCGCATGGCGCCGATAATGGGAGGGTCGCTGGTAAGCCCGGCTGTTTCACCGGAGGTACCGCCGAAATGTCGCAAGCCTGGTCCCAAGCATGAGCCTGGTACGATCGCAACAGCGGCTGATCGCGATCCCCGTTTGCACCTTTCTGGGTGCCTGTGCGGCGAATCCGCACAACAAACGTGCACGGCTTGCCGCCCCAACCTTCGTCAGCGCCGTCTACTCCGATACCAGTCTTCGCTTGATGCTGGCTGTGACACCCAATGCCGAGGGCGCCTGCCAACAGTCGGTCAGCCCCGACCATGCCGCATTCGACCGGCGCGTCGCCGAGACCGGCGCCCGGCTGTCCGAAGTCGCGTTCCGCACCTACCCGCAACTGGCTGATCGCGTTGCGGCGTTCCGCTTTAGCGTCGAGGAAAAGGTCGAGCCGGCAACGGCCTCGACCGCGAACGGCCTGGTCGTGGTCATGCGCGGAGCGAGCAAACTGGCGCCGGATGACGAGACCCTGTCCTTCCTGCTGGCACGCGAAATCGGCCATGTGGTGGCGCAGCATCACGAGGAGACCACCGGCACAAGCCTCGTGGTATCAGCGCTGTCGACGCTGTTCCTGCCGGTCGCCAACGTGGCGAAGTACCTCGGGACGCTGTTCTCGGGCGTTTCGACGCCAGCCGCGTCGGTATCGGTTACGGTGGCGTCCTTTGCGGGTTCGCGCGTGCTCGCCGAGTCCTATCGGCCACGCCAGCTCGAAGAGGCCGATGACATCGCCGTGGCTCTGCTCCAACGGCACGGCATCGATCCCGGGTCGATCGCACGGCACTTTTCACGCGTGGACCTGAGTACTCCGCAGACACGCTGGGTGAGCGAGCTGAGTGCGTCCGTGCAGCGCGTCGCATTTCTGGCTGCGCGGGCCGAAGCAGCCAAGGCCTAGTCTGTCAAGCCTGCCATGCCGCCAGTTCCAACGCTGCAGGTCGCGGTATGGCCGGAGGCGGCACAGGCGACCACCGTGCCGCAATAGCGAGTTCCCCCCGCGGGGTGCCCCATGGCGCCTGTCAATACGCGGGGATGGCCCGTCCCGACACCCCGGCCCTTCAGGTCGTCCGAAGGCATTTCCAGCAGGAGCTCTCAGTCGACCGTGACGTCATTCGGCCTGCCCGTGGTTCGCGGGCGTGCGGTCGGCATGGGAAATTGCTGCAGCAGCACTTCTGCGCCGCGTAAGTCTGCAACCAGCGCTAACGGTGGCTTGCCGAGTTCCAGGCGAATCATGCTCAGCGCTAACACTTCCCTGCCATGGTGGACCCGCGATTCGGTGAAGACCAGGTAACGCACGCCGTCGCGATTGGCGGTTTCTGGTTCGCGCCGGCATGGGGACCGAGCCGCATCCCAGTCAAGTACAATTCATGCCGGTACGCCGGGAATCGCGGCCTACCGAAGACCGCTGGAGCGCAGCGCGGTTCGCGGTATGCGAGGAGTTCTGCAGGTGCGCAGGATCAAGGGTAGGCGATCAAGGGGGACGTAATGCGGGTATGGCGTGTACCGTGGTCGAATGGCGCATCGATTGCCGCGGTCTGTCTGGCGATCGCCAGTGCTGTCATTTCGCTGCCGGCAACCGCGGCGCCCGGGATCCTGTATGAGAAGGACTCCCTGTTCGGGCGCGTGACGGTCAAGGAGGACGAGGCCGGCCTTCGCAGCCTGCATTTCGGACGCGATGGCGCGCGCCAGACGGTTGTCAAGCCGGGAGATCCTGACCATTTGGAATTGCCGTACGCAAGAGTGGCCATGATCGGGTTGGCGATGACCGAGCACGTGCGGCGCGTGCTTGTCGTCGGATTGGGGGGCGGCAGCCTGCCGTCCTTCCTGCGCAAGCAATACCCGGCGGCCGAAATCGACGCCGTGGACATCGACCCTGTAGTCATCGAGGTGGCGAAGGAATTCTTCGAATTTCGCGAAGACGGCAGGATGCGCGCGCACCTTGCCGACGGTCGCGGATTCATCGAGGCAGCGCGCCGGCCCTATGACGTCATCTTTCTCGACGCGTTCGGGAGCGACAGCGTGCCGGAGCGGCTGACCACCGTGGAGTTCCTGCGCGCCGTACGCCAGGCGCTGACGCCGGGCGGCGTGGTTGTGGGCAATATCTGGGGGCCCTACGCAAACCGCCTTTACCACTCGATGGTCCGGACGTATCGGGAAACCTTCGAAGAGCTCGTGGTGCTCGATGTCAAGGGCGCCGGAAACAAGATCCTGATCGCATTACCCCGAAAGGGGGGCATCAACAAGCCGTGCATGATCACGCTGGGGCGCCGCCTGAAGAGTGAACTGAGGCTGCGCTTTGATCTCGGGGAACTGGTGGACTTCGGTTATCCGGTCGAGACGGAGGGCGCGAGACGCGGGACGGTGCTGCGCGACCGCAATCTGGGCCGGCTTGAGTAGCGTACCGGCCCGTTTTTGCCGTCCCGGTGACGGCGTCAGCCTGGGGCCGGCGCCCCGCGCTTGTGCGCCCGCTCTGCAGATTGGTCGGCCCGCGCCTGGGCAGCGGCGCTGTCCCATGTCTCGCTGGCCCAGTCGCCAAGGTTGCTGCGGGCGATGTCCGCCAGCGCGTTGATCCAGGCCTCGTCCTCATTGAGGCAGGCGATGAGATTGAACTGCTTGCCGCCCGCTGCGAGAAACCGGCTCTTCGCTTCGATGCCGATCTCTTCCAGCGTTTCCAGGCAATCGGATACAAAGCCGGGGCACGCTACGTCGACCCGGCGCGTGCCGCCTCGAGCGAGATCGCCGAGCACTTCGATGGTGTAGGGCTTCAGCCATTCCGAGCGCCCGAAACGCGATTGGAAGCTGACCTGCCAGCGGTCATCCGGGAGGTGCAGGGCTTCGGCGAGCAGTCGCGCAGTCTTGTGGCATTCGCAGTGATAGGGGTCGCCGCGATCCAGGGTATAGCGCGGCAATCCGTGAAAACTCATCAGCAGCATGTCTGGCGGGCCGTCTGCAGACCATTGCCTGCGGATGGAGGCCGCCAGCGCCGCGATGTAGCCGGGATGGTCGTGGAAGCTGCGTGCCATGCGGATGGCTGGCAGGTTGCGCATGCGTGACAGGCATCGCGCGATCTCGTCGAACGCGGATGCAGTGGTGCTCGCCGCGTACTGTGGATAAAGCGGCAGCACGAGGATGCGGTCGCAGCCTGCCGCCTTCAGCCTGGCGATGGCATCGGCAAGCGATGGCGTTCCGTAGCGCATGGCCCATTCGATCCTGAGCGGCGAGCGGATGCGCTCCCCGAGGAACCCTCTGAGCAGGCGCGCCTGCCGTTCAGTGTGCGCGCGCAGCGGCGAACCCTCGGGGGTCCAGACGGCGGCGTACTTGCGCGCCGACGTCCCGGGGCGCACGTTGAGGATGATGCCGTTCAGTACCAGCCACCAGAGCGCGCGCGGAATTTCCACCACGCGTGGGTCGGACAGGAACTCCTTCAGATAACGCCGCACGGCGGCGGGGGTGGGGGCATCCGGCGTGCCGAGATTGACCAGCAGGATGCCGGCAGCAGACTGGGTTCCGTGGCGATAGGCCGGCTCGGAGAGATATTTCATGCGCTGGTGCCTGAAGTGAAATGGGGCCGGCTGTGCACGTCCGGCCGGGCCGGCAGGCACGGGGGTGGGCGCTCAGTGATTCGACAGCGCGCTCGACAGCAGCTTGGCGGTGATGTCAACGATCGGAATGACCCGCTCGTAGGCCATGCGCGTCGGCCCGATGACGCCCACGGTGCCGATGATCTGTCCATCGACCTCATAGGGCGCAGTCACCACGCTGCATTCATCGAGCGTGGCTATGCCCGATTCTCCACCGATGAAGATCTGCACGCCCTGCGCGCGGGTGCTCACGTCGAGGATGCGCATGAGCAGGGTCTTGCGCTCGAACAGGTCGAACAATTCACGCAGGCGCGACATGTTCGACGACAATTCGGCCGAATCGAGCAGGTTCTTCTCGCCGGAAATGACGTAGTTCTCGGACGTGGATTCCGAAAGGGCAGCATCGCCTGCGGCCAGCGCCGCTGTCATCAGGCCCATCATGTTCTCGCGCAACTGGCGCAGTTCATTCTGGATGCGGCCGCGGATCTGCTCGAAACTCATTCCCGCGTAGTTCTCGTTGAGGAAGTTCGCTGCACTCGTGAGTTCTGAGGGCGAGTGGGCGCGGTCGGTGAAGAGGATGCGATTCTGGACATCGCCTTCGGCGGTGACAATGATGAGCAGCACGCGCTTTTCCGACAGCGACAGGAACTCGATGTGGCGGAACGCAGGGCTCTTGCGTTTCGGTGCGACGACTACGCCGGCAAAGTGCGTCAGCTCCGACAACAGCTGCGAGGCCGAGCTGATCAGCTTTTGCGGGTGCTCCGGGTGGAAGCTGCCTTCGAGCTGGCTGATCTCGACCTGATCGAGCGGCTTGATGGTCAGCAGAGAGTCCACGAAGAAGCGATAGCCACGCGGCGTCGGGATGCGGCCCGCCGAGGTATGCGGGCTGGCGATGAAGCCAAGCTCCTCGAGGTCCGCCATGACATTGCGGATGGTCGCCGGGGAGAGGTCCAGGCCGGAGAACTTGGAGAGTGCACGCGAACCCACCGGCTCGCCTTCCGCGATATAGCGCTCGATCAAGGTCTTGAGGAGTATCTGGGCGCGGCGATCAAGCATGGAATGCATTGTAGGTAAAAAGCGGGGGCATCACAAACCCGTCGAGCCGATGCCCCGGGAATCTATGATCTAATGATCTCCATGCGATCTTTCAAGACCCTGGCCCTCTTCGGGCGCTACAACACGCGCCAGAGCGGCGAGGCCTTCGTGACTCTGGGAAATTACCTCAAGTCACGCGGTTGCGAGGTGCTGCTGGAAGAGCACACGGCCATTTCCTGCGGTTTGACGGTGTTCCCGACGGCGGATCTTGCAGCGATCGGCGCCAGGGCCGACCTGGCGGTGGTGCTGGGCGGTGACGGCAGCATGCTGCACGCCGCGCGTAACCTGGCGACTTCGGGGGTGCCGTTGGTGGGAGTCAATCAGGGGCGGCTCGGGTTCATGACCGACATTGCCGCCGACCGCATGCTCGAGATGCTCGGCCGCATTCTGGATGGGGACTATTCCCGCGAAGACCGGACGTTATTGTCCCTGAACGTGCGCCGGGATGGCGCCACGGTCTTCTCGACACTCGCGCTCAACGACGTGGTGGTGAACAAGGGTGCGGTCGGCCGCATGATCGAGTTTCTCGTTCACATCAACGGTGAGTTCGTATACGACCTTCGGTCGGACGGACTGATCGTCTCGACGCCCACCGGATCAACCGCCTATGCCTTGTCGTCGAACGGGCCGATCCTGCAGCCCGGGGTGCCGGGTTTCGCGCTGGTGCCGATTTGCCCGCATACCCTGTCGAACCGCCCGATCACGGTCAGCGACGATTCGGTGATCGAGATCACGCTCAAGCGCGCACTCGACGCGCGACTGCATTATGACGGGCAACTGCAGGGTGACCTGAACGAGGGAACGCAGGTCGTGATCAGCCGCGCGCCGCACACGATCCGGTTCGTGCATCCGCCGGGTTACAGCTACTTCGCCATGCTGCGCGAGAAACTGCACTGGAGCGAGGCGCTGTAGGCGTCTTGGGACGCGGCGGCGGGGGGGCTCGCGCCGGCGCTTCTGTCTTCCAGGCGCGGTGTCAGCGCGTTAGGGGTTTGGAAAATCACGATTCACAGATGCGACCAGAACAGTGCTGCTCCGCCTAGCAATCCGCGATTTCGCCATTGTCGACCGGCTGGAACTCGAGTTTCAGCGCGGGTTTACCGTGCTTACCGGGGAAACCGGGGCGGGGAAGTCCATACTGATCGACGCGCTGGCGCTGACGCTGGGCGAGCGCGCCGATGCCAGCGTCGTGCGCACGGGACGCGAACGAGCCGACGTGACTGCGGAATTCGTGATCGACAACGATGCGGCCTTGCAGGCATGGCTGCGCGAGCAGGCGCTTGAGGGCGACCCGGGGCAGCTGGTGATGCGCCGCATTGTCGAGCGCAGCGGGCGCTCCCGCGGACTGATCAACGGTCACGCGGCAACGCTTGTACAGTTGCGGCAGGCAGGAGACGCGCTGGTGGACATCCACGGCCAGCATGCGCACCAGTCCCTGCTGCGGGCGGACGCGCAGCGGCAGATCCTCGATGCACAGGGTGGCCTTGCGGAAGCGGCGGCAGAAGTGGGGGATGCCTACCGATCCTGGCGACGCCTTGTGCAGGCGCGTGCCGAGCAGGAAAGGAACTCGCTGGCCCTAAACGCCGAGCGTGACCAGTTGCTGTGGCAGGTTGATGAACTGACGCGCCTCGCACCTGCCGCCGGGGAATGGGAGCAGGTTCAGGCCGAGCAATCAAGGCTTGCGCACGCCGCCAGCCTGATCGAGGGCGCGAGTGCTGCCGTGGACGCGCTGTCCGAATCGGAGTCCTCCGCCGGGTCGGTGCTTGCCGCCGCTGTTTCGCGCTTGCGGGCACTGGTGACGTACGATCCGGCACTGCAGGACTTCGTTGCGCTTCTGGATGGCGCCGAGGCGCAGATGAACGAGGCGGTGTCCGGTCTTCGGCAGTACGCCGAGCGTGTGGACCTCGACCCGCGCCGCCTGCAGGAACTTGAGCTGCGCGTGGAGGCGCTGCACGGGGCGGCGCGCAAGTTCCGCGTCCGGCCTGAGGCGCTTCCGGAGGCGCTGGCCGCCGCGAGAGCGCGCCTCGCCGAACTCGATCAGGCATCCGATGCAGAGGCCATGGCCCGGGAAGAACAACGGGCCTCCGACCGATACCGTCAACTGGCACACAAGCTGACGGAGGGCCGTCGCAAGGCCGCGGCCAAGCTCGGCCGCGAGGTGACGTCTGCCATGAGGGAGCTGGCCATGGCCGGGGCGCGCTTCGATATTGTGCTGCGGCCGCTCGCCGACGGCAGCGCGGGCGGCGACGAGCAGGTCGAGTTCCTGGTTGCTGCCAATGTTGGCGCGGAACCCCAGCCGCTGGCCAGGGTCGCCTCCGGTGGCGAAGTGTCCCGCATCAGCCTGGCGATCCAGGTCGTCGCCAGCAAGGCAGCGGCTGTCGGGACGCTCATCTTCGACGAGGTCGATGCCGGCATTGGCGGGGGGGTTGCCGAAATCGTGGGGCAGAAATTGCGAGCGCTGGGCGAACGACGGCAGGTGCTGTGCGTCACGCACCTGGGGCAGGTGGCGGCACAGGCCACCGAACAATGGTCTGTGAGCAAGCGCAACGACGGCGACCAGGTGAGGAGTGTCGTCGAGGTGCTTGCAGGGCAGGCGCGGGTCGAGGAAGTCGCGCGCATGATCGGCGGGCTCGAGATCACGGCGGCGACACGGCGGCATGCAAGTGAGCTCCTGAAGACGCGCTGACCAGCGAATGCGTGAATTCGCATCATCGGGGCGAAAAATGCGAGAATCGCCTCGTCATCCAAATTACGAATGATTACGGGGGCGGTATGGCGGAGATCCAGGCAACGAAGCAAGGCAAGGGACAGGTCATTGTGCTGGTGGTGATAACGGTGTTGCTCGCGATCGGCTAAGTCGCACTTGACCGCTATACCGAGGGGGAAAAGAATGTGCTCATCACCGAAACGCGCGGGATGAGCATGGTTCAGGCGCTTTCGAAGTTCAAGGGGGAGGGCGGCAACTACCCCGACTCACTGGACAAGCTGGCGCCCAAGTTCGTGCCTGCGGTCAGCAAGTGCCCGGGAGGGGAGGTGATGGCCCACAAGCTGTCGGGCGCGGAGTACACGCTGAGCTGCCCGAACGTGGTTTTCACGATGAAACCCTATACCTACGATTCGAAAACCAAGGCCTGGGGCGGTTGATACCGGGGTGCAGCCGCTGTGGCGGCCGTCCAGCGCCGGCAGGGTGTTTGTGCCCGGGACTGAATTCAGCTAATATTCAAGAGCTTCTAGGCGCGTAGCTCAGTTGGTTAGAGCATCACCTTGACATGGTGGGGGTCGTTGGTTCGAATCCAATCGCGCCTACCAACTCCCCGGACACTGCGGCGGCAACGGTCAATGCGTCCGACACGGTGCAGGAATGGTGGCTTCGACCCCGCCTGCAGCGGATTTCCCGAACAGGGGTGTGGTACCGGAAAGGGCAAGCGTTATGACACCGCGAACTCGGACGTTCACCAGCAACAGCCATTAGTCGGGTTGTCCTTTTCGAGTCTGGGAAAAAGTGCGGCCTGACCGCACTTTTTTTTCGCCCGCATTTCGGCCAATCAATCGGCGCGCGCGTAAGCGGGCGCAACTTGCGTGGAGTTCCTGATGATCAACATCACCCTGCCTGACGGCTCCGTACGGAGCTATGCAGCGCCAGTCAGCGTGGCCGACGTTGCCGCGAGCATCGGCGCGGGCCTCGCCAAGGCGGCGCTCGCTGGGCGCGTGGACTCCCAGTTGGTCGATACGTCCTTTGTCATCGACCGCGATGCGAAGGTGGCGATCGTCACCGATCGGGATGCCGAAGGCGTGGACATCCTGCGCCACTCGACGGCGCACCTACTGGCCTACGCGGTGAAGTCGCTGCTCCCGGACGCGCAGGTGACGATCGGTCCGGTGATCGAAAACGGCTTCTACTACGACCTCTCCTACAAGCGGCCGTTTACGCCGGAGGACCTGGCCGCCATCGAGAAGAAGATGGCGGAACTGGCCAGGAGGGACCTGCCCGTGGTGCGTGAAGTCTGGCCGCGCGACAAGGCCGTGGACTACTTCAAGTCGATCGGCGAGCACTACAAGGCCGAGATCATCGCCTCGATTCCCGCAGGGGAGGACGTTTCGCTCTACAGGGAGGGGGATTTCATCGACCTGTGCCGCGGACCCCACGTGCCGTCCACGGGCAAGCTCCGGGTCTTCAAGCTCATAAAGGTGGCCGGCGCCTACTGGCGCGGCGACGCGAAGAACGAAATGCTGCAGCGAATCTATGGCACGGCATGGCCAAAGAAGGACGAGCAGGATGCTTACCTGCACATGCTGGAGGAGGCCGAGAAGCGCGACCACCGGCGCCTGGGCACGCAACTGGACCTGTTTCATGTGCAAGAGGAGGCCCCGGGGATGATCTTCTGGCATCCGAAGGGCTGGGCGCTGTGGCAGGAGATCGAGCAGTACATGCGGCGGGTCTATCGCGACAACGGCTATGCCGAGGTGCGCTGCCCGCAGATCCTCGACCGCAGCTTGTGGGAGAAGTCTGGCCACTGGGAGAACTACAAGGAGAATATGTTCACGACGCAATCGGAGAACCGCGACTACGCGATCAAGCCGATGAATTGCCCGGGACATGTGCAGATCTTCAACAAGGGATTGCGCAGCTATCGCGACCTGCCGCTGCGCTATGGCGAGTTCGGGTCCTGCCACCGCAACGAACCGTCGGGGGCGCTGCACGGGATCATGCGAATCCGCGGCTTCACCCAAGACGACGGTCATATCTTCTGTACGGAAGACCAGATCCAGCCGGAGGTGGCGAAGTTCATCGCCATCCTGCAGCAGGTCTACGCGAACTTTGGCTTCAGGGAAATCCTCTACAAGCTGTCGACCCGGCCACCGAAGCGAGTCGGGTCCGATGAGGTCTGGGCCAAGGCCGAGGGCGCGCTCTCGCATGCCCTCGATGCGGCTGGGGTGGCGTGGTCGGAATTGAAGGGCGAAGGCGCCTTTTACGGTCCCAAAATCGAGTTTTCCCTCAAGGACTCGATAGGCAGGGTTTGGCAGTGCGGCACCATCCAGGTCGATTTCTCGATGCCCGAGCGGCTGGGCGCGGAATATGTCGCGGAGGACAACACCCGCAAGGTCCCGGTGATGCTGCACCGGGCCATTGTCGGCTCGATGGAGCGATTCATCGGAATATTGCTTGAAAACTACGCCGGAGCCCTGCCGGCCTGGCTGGCGCCGCTCCAGGTTGCCGTCCTGAATATCTCTGAGGGGCAGGCCGAATACACCGCCGGCATCGCCGAGAGCCTGCGCCGCGACGGATTTCGTGCCGAGGCGGACTTGAGGAATGAGAAAATAACCTATAAAATCCGGGAACATAGCATTCAGAAGCTGCCTTACCTGCTGGTCATCGGTGACAAGGAAAAGGCGGCAAACAGGGTGGCCGTGCGCGTCCGCGGTGGGGAAGACCTTGGGCAGATGAGCCTGGGCGACTTCACAGAGCGCCTCCGCAAGGAGGCCATTGCGGGCCGGACGGCCTGATTTTTTAATTTTCAAAGGACACTGAACATCGCCACTGAGAAATCGCAGCGCTTGAACGGGGAGATCACCGCACCTGAAGTGCGACTGGTAGGTCAAGAAGGTGAGCAGTTGGGCATCGTGCCCATCAGCCAGGCCATGAGAATGGCCGACGAAGCCGAGGTCGATCTGGTGGAAATCGCGCCAACGGCCCAGCCCCCTGTCTGCAAGATGATGGACTTCGGGAAGTTCAAGTACCGCGAGGCCAAGAAGGCCCATGAAGCCAAGCAGAAGCAGAAGCAGATCCAGGTCAAGGAAGTGAAGTTCCGGCCGGGTACTGACGAGGGGGACTACAAGATCAAGCTTCGCAACCTCATCAAGTTTCTTGACGAGGGCGACAAGGCCAAGGTGACCTTGCGCTACCGCGGCCGCGAAATGGCGCACCAGGAATTCGGCATACGGCTGATTGAGCGCGTACGCACGGATCTGGAGCCCTACAGTGTGGTGGAGCAGTATCCGAAGATGGAAGGCCGGCAACTGGTCATGGTGCTGGCCCCGAAGAAAGGCAAGAAATCCCTTGCCGGCAGTGCCGCCAGCAGTTGATGCCAGGGCGCCCAGGCTTGTAGAGGGCGCACGAGGGCTGGCGCAAATCAAGTTGTGCCGACGGTTTTTGAAGCGCTCCCGAAGGGGGCCACCCGGCGCGATGTCATAACGGAGTTGTCATGCCCAAGATGAAGACCAAGAAGAGCGCCGCCAAGCGCTTTACGGTCCAGGGGAGCGGCGGTGTCAAGCGCTCAAAGGCCTTTCTGCGCCATATCCTGACTAAGAAGACCACCAAGCGGAAGCGTCAGCTGCGCGGCACCACGCAAGTCGATGCCACCAATATGCGCGCTGTGCGCGCCATGATGCCCTACGCGTAAGGAGAAGCCATGCCAAGAGTCAAACGTGGTGTAACGGCGCGCGCAAGGCACAAGAAGGTCATTGCTGCAGCCAAGGGGTTTCGCGGTCGTCGCGGCAACGTGTTCCGCATCGCCAAGGAAGCCGTGATGAAGGCGGGGCAGTATGCCTATCGCGACCGCCGCCAGCGCAAACGCCAGTTCCGCGCCCTGTGGATTGCCCGCATCAACGCAGCGGCCCGCGAGCTCGGCATGAGCTACAGCGTGCTGATGAACGGGTTGAAGAAGGCCTGCATCGAGATCGACCGCAAGGTTCTGGCCGACCTCGCTGTTGCCGACAAGCTCGCATTCGCCAAAATCGCCAGTCAGGCGAAGGCCAAACTCGGCGCCAACTGAGGCAGACGCAGGCGACGTGGTCATTGCGGCAGTCCCGGGCAGCGTGGAGGGCACAGCCCGCGCCCTGCGCCGTCGGCAATCCGGAAGCCCGCGTTTCCTGCAATCACCTGAATTCCGCAATCCATGCAAGACCTCGACGCGCTCGCTGCACAGGCCAGTTCGGAGTTCGAAGGAACGGCCGATGCTGCCGAACTCGAGCGCATCAAGGCTCGCTACCTCGGCAAATCCGGCGTCGTATCCGAGGCGCTGAAGGGCCTGGGCAAGCTTCCACCCGAAGCACGCCGTGAAGCCGGTGCGCGCATCAATGCCGTCAAGGACCGCATCGAGGCTGCGCTGGTTGCGCGGCGTGCCGGCATCGCTGCAGCGTCGATGGACGTCCGGCTTGGCGAAGAATCCCTCGACGTTACGCTCCCCGGTCGCCGCCCGGGCCAGGGCGGCATCCACCCGGTCATGCGCACCTGGCAGCGGATCGAGGCCATCTTCGGCTCCATCGGATTCGACATCGCCGACGGTCCTGAGATCGAGACCGACTGGTACAACTTCACGGCATTGAACAATCCTGAGAACCATCCGGCGCGCTCCATGCAGGACACGTTTTACGTGGATGCCCGCGATGCCGCGGGCCTGCCCCTGCTGCTGCGCACGCACACCAGCCCGATGCAGGTGCGCTATGCGCGACAGCACCGACCGCCGATCAAGGTGATCGCGCCCGGCCGCACCTATCGCGTGGATTCCGATGCCACG
>VGIE01000027.1 GCA_016867955.1 Betaproteobacteria bacterium | reverse complement strand
GCAGCAGGTTCCTCGCGTCGGGACAGATCTTCTCGATGGCCGACATCGCCGCCTGCACGCAAAGCGGCTGGAACGCCGGGTTGAGATTGTTGAACCCTCCGGGAAACAGGTTCATGTCCACCGGTGCCAGCTTGAATCCGGAATTGCGCAGATCCACCGAGCCGTAGAACGGGGGCGTGTGCTCCTGCCACTGGGTGCGGAACCAGTGCTCGATGGCGCTGGAGCCGTCGAGGATTCGCCTCTCCAGATCCTGCAGCGGCCCGGTCAGTGCGGTGGTCAGGTGCGGAATCATGGCTTAGAGTCCATTCCGTTTGATCGGGGGCGCCGGCGAGGCCGCTGCGAGTGCTGCTTCGGTCTTGCCCTGCGGCAGGCACCGCGCTATCCGACGCGGCGCTCCTGGTCTGATTACTTCTTTGCCGCTGCTTGGGGCTTGGCGACCGGGGCTGCGGGCTCCTTGAAGCTGGCACCCGACTTGTTTGCGATGTTGACGATGGCCCTGGCAAGCTCATAGTCGGACAGGTCGGGGAGCCCGCCGCGAGGCGGCATGGCGCCTTTGCCCTTGATTGAACTCTTCAACAGCCCGTCCAGACCTGTCTTCAGGAGCGGCGCCCAGGCGGCCTTGTCCCCGATTTTGGGGGCGCCGGCAACACCGGCGCCGTGGCAGACGAAGCAGGCGGTCTTGACGATCTCCTCCCCGGTTCGCGCGCTGCCGCCGCCAGCTTCGAAAATCGTCACGTTGGCGACCGGCTTGATACGCGCCCACACGGCCTCGGGCGAAAGCGCGGCCTCATCGGGGCCGCGTGCCGACAGGACGAACTTTGCCAGCACGATGAGTGCGACCACCGCGATCACGAACCACAAGACCGCCGACAGCTTCGGGGTCTTGACTGTCGATCCATGTCCGGAGTCCTGGGTGCTCATAACAGCGGCCTTTTTGTCGGTGTTGCGCTCGAAGAGCGCGGATTATAGCCGGAAGCCCCTCCGTGGCGGAAGCCGAAACCGCGCCGCGATGGACGAAACTGCCGAAAAAACGTACACTTAGCGCCTCTCGCGCCCGTAGCTCAGCTGGATAGAGTACTGCCCTCCGAAGGCAGGGGTCGGACGTTCGAATCGTCTCGGGCGCGCCAGCTTTGTGTCCCTGCCCTTGGTTCGGCGCGGTATCGCGTGACCGGCCAGCGACCATCCGGCCGGCTGGGGAACCACGCCTCTACGCTACCGGTAACTGCGGCGAACTAACGCGCGGGCCATTCCTCCAAGTCGGGGACAGAACACTTTGTTCACCCGTGGAATGCAAGTCTGGTGTAAGTTTTTTGCGCAAAGATGCGCCCCTCGGCAGAAAAGGGACTGGGGCGGCACGTTTACGGTGATACTTGCTTGATCGAGGGAATACCAATTCTGTCGGCGCGACCTGTGGGCAGGCGGGCTGCCGCCGCCGTCGGACTTTCAGCGAAAGGGAAATTATGAAAATGCAATTTTGGCTGGCGGGAATGGCGCTTGCGCTGCTTTCAGGCACGGCGTCCGCGCAATATCCGAGCAAGGCCGTCACCATGGTGGTGCCGTTTGCCGCCGGCGGGCCGACCGACACCCTGGGGCGCAACCTCGGCATTGCCATGGGCAAGCCGCTCAAGCAGGCCATCGTCATTGAGAACGTGGGCGGGGCCGGCGGCAACATCGGGGTGCTGCGTGTGGCCAAGGCGGCGCCCGACGGTTACACCGTGCTGCTGCACCATATCGGCATGTCCACCAGCCCGGCGCTGTACCGCAAGCTGGACTACAACCCGCTGACCGATTTCGAGTACATCGGACTGGTGGCCGACGTGCCGATGACACTGATCGCCAGGGGGAATTTCCCCGCCAGCAATTTCAAGGAATTCCTCACCTACATCAAGGCCAACAAGGCCAAGATCACGCTGGCGAACGCGGGCCTCGGTGCAGCGTCGCACCTGTGCGGCCTGCTGTTCATGACGGCGATAGAGACGGACTTCACCACCGTGCCCTACAAGGGCACCGGTCCGGCGATGAATGACCTGCTGGGTGGCCAGGTGGACTTCATGTGCGACCAGACCACCAACACCACGGGGCAGATCCAGGGCGGCAAGGTGAAGGCCTATGGCGTCACCACCAAGACGCGCGTGCCCTCGCTGTCCAACATCCCGACCCTCGAGGAGCAGGGCATGAAGGGCTTCGAGGTCGCCGTCTGGCATGCCATCTACGCGCCCAAGGGCACGCCGAAGGCGGCCGTGGACACGCTGGTCAGGGCGCTGCAGGAAGCGCTCAGGGATCCCGACCTGAAGACAAACCTCGGCAAGCTCGGCACCGAGCCGACCACCCAGGCCCGCGCCACCCCCGAGGCCCTGCGCAGCCACCTCAAGGCGGAAATCGACAAGTGGGGCCCGGTGATCAAGAAGGCCGGGCAGTACGCCGACTGATCACGTGGCAAATCGCGGCAAGGAAAAGGCGCCCTCGGGCGCCTTTTCATTTCAGGCGAAGCAGCTCAGACAGCGAGCTCCAGAAGCGCAAACCGCCGTGTGAGCGGCGGCCAGGGCCTTGCAACAGCCTGCGCGAGGGTGCGAAGCGCGCAGGCGGTCCTACTTACACCCCGTGCTTCTTGAACCAGGCCAGCATGCGCTTCCAGCCGTCTTCGGCGGCTTCCTTGCGGTAGCTTGGCCGGTAGTCGGCGTGAAAGGCGTGCGGCATGCCCTCGTAGACGTGGATCATCGATTCCTTGTCCTTGCCGAAGGCGACCAGCGCGGCACGCATGCGTTCGACCATGTCGAGCGGGATGCCGTCGTCTGCACCGCCGTACAGTCCGAGCACCGGGACGTTCAGATCGTCGGCAACATCGATGGGGCTACGCGGCATTGCAGGGGGCGTCGTCGAGAAGGGTCCATACCAGGACACTCCGGCCCTGATCTTCTTGCTGTGCGCGGCGTACATCCACACCGTGCGGCCGCCGCGGCACATGCCGGTGATGCCGATCTTCTTCGGGTTGACCCGCTTCTGGGTGCCGAGGAAGTCCACCAGCGCGTCCATGTCACCCAGCGCCTGGAAGTCGTCGAGGCTGTTGGCGAGGCCGACCACCTGCTTGATGTCGGTCATGCGCGACAGGTCGCCCCTGCGGAAGAACGGATCGAAGGTCACGCCCACGTATCCGGCGTTGGCCAGCCTGCGGCAGATGTCCTTCTGATACTCGTGCATGCCGAAGACCTCGGGCACGACGATGATCGCCGAGAGCTTGTTGGCCTTCTTTGGAGCAGCGATGTAGGCCGGCATGTTGCCATTGAACACGGGGATCCGGAGTTCGAAATCCTCCAGCCCGGTGAGTGGCGTCTTGATCGCGGTCTGCGCCATTACGGGGCCGGCGGCCAGCGCGAAGCCGGACGCTGCGGCCGAGGCCAGGAAGCCGCGGCGGCTGAATGCCACTTTCGGCAGCAGGCTCTCGAGGTGCGGGTCGTCGAATGTTGCTCGGTCGTTCATTACTTCCTCCAGTTGGGGTGTGTTGGTCGGTCTCAGCTGTGACAGCGTAAACCATTTCCGGGTCGCAAGTATTCCACAGCTGAGGCCCTCATGCTTGCCCGCGACGACAGGCAGATCAGACGAACTGCCGCAGCGTGAGCCATGCCAGCGCGCCGGCGAACAGCGCCATGGGAACGTGGATGCCCCAGCGCCGCAGAATCCTGCGGGGGCGCTCGGTTTCCGCGCGTTCAGCCGCCCTCAGGGTGGCGATGCGTGCCCATGTGCCGCGGCCCGTGCCGGGTCGCGGGCTGGCTGTCCGGGGCCGGGTGGCAGCGTCGCGGCGTCGGGCTGGAGGGCTGTGGCCGCGGCAAGCTCGCGCCGTGCCGCCTCGATCAGGGCGCGCTCCTTGTCCGAAAGGCCGGCTTTGTCTGCCATCGTCGTCTCGTTCGCCTATATCAGGATGATGTCGAATTGTTCCTGGTCGTAACCCGACTCCACCTGCAGGGACACCGGCTTGCCGATTAAGTCGCCCAGCATGGCCAGCGACTGCGACTCCTCCTCGAGGAACAGGTCCAGCACCTTCTGCGACGCCACGATACGGTACTCCCTGGCGTTGAACTGGAACTGCCGCTCCTCGCGCAGGATCTCGCGCAGCACCTCGTAACAGACCGTGCGGGCGGTCTTCAGTTCGCCGCGGCCCTCGCACATCGGGCAGGGCTCGCACAGGACATGTGACAGCGATTCGCGCGTGCGCTTGCGGGTCATCTCCACCAGGCCGAGCTGCGAGAAGCCGCTCACCGTCACCCGCGTGTGGTCGCGCGCCAGCGCAGTATTGAGTTCGGCCAGCACGGCATCACGGTGCGCTGTGTCGTGCATGTCGATGAAATCGATGATGATGATGCCGCCGAGGTTGCGCAGCCGCAACTGCCGGGCGATGACGCGCGCCGCCTCGAGATTGGTCTTGAAGATGGTGTCGTCGAAATTGCGCACGCCCACGAAGCCGCCGGTGTTGACATCCACGGTGGTCATGGCCTCGGTCTGGTCGACAATGATATAGCCGCCGGACTTCAGGTCGACGCGCCGGGCCAGCGCCTTCTCGATCTCGGGTTCGACGTTGTGCACGTCGAACAGCGGCCGCGCGCCAGTATAGTGCTCGAGCTGTTCGTACACGTTGGGCATGTACTCGCGCGCGAATTCCTGCAGATTGAGGAAGTTCTCGCGCGAATCGATGTGGATCCGCCCGGTGTCCTCGTTGATGAAGTCGCGCAGCACGCGCTGAGCGAGGGAGAGATCCTGGTAGAGCAGGGTGGGGGCGGGAACAGTGAAGGCCCGCCCGCGGATGTCGTGCCAGAGCTTCCTCAGGTAGCGGATGTCGTTGGTGAATTCGGCGTCTGTGGCGGTCTCCGCCACGGTGCGGATGATAAAGCCGCCAGTCTCGTCGGGCGGCAGCAGTTGCGCCAGCTTCTCGCGCAGTTGCTGGCGCTCGGTTTCGTCCTCGATGCGCTGCGAGATGCCGATGTGCGGGTCCTGCGGCAGGTACACCACCAGCCGTCCGGCGATCGAGATCTGCGTCGACAGCCGCGCACCCTTGGTGCCGATGGGGTCCTTGATCACCTGCACCAGCACGGGCTGGCCCTCCGACAGGATCTGCTCGATGGGCTTGGCATTGCCGTTGCCGCCCGCGGCGGCCTTGCGCTGTTCCCAGATGTCTGCCACGTGCAGGAACGCGGCGCGCTCGAGCCCGATCTCGATGAAGGCCGACTGCATGCCCGGCAGCACGCGCGCCACCTTGCCGACGTAGATGTTGCCCACCATGCCGCGGTTGTGCGCCCGCTCGATATGCACCTCCTGCGGGATGCCGGCGGCCATCACGGCCACGCGTGTTTCCTGCGGGGTGACGTTGATGAGGATGTCTTCTTTCACCACGAGTGTTCTCGAGTCCGAGGCCGCCCGCTGAAGTTGGGGGATCCGCAAGGGGGCGGAGCCCTCTTGCAGCGATCGGCCTGCGGGGTGACGTTGATGAGGATGTCCACTTTCATCGCTACAATTTCTTCCGCAGGTGCCGCAGCAGCGTGGCCGTCTCGTACAAGGGCAGCCCCATCACGCCGGAAAAGCTGCCGCGCAGCTCCGCGATGAAGGCCGCCGCGCGCCCCTGA
Organism: Betaproteobacteria bacterium; assembly: GCA_016867955.1. Lineage (GTDB taxonomy): Bacteria > Pseudomonadota > Gammaproteobacteria > Burkholderiales > SG8-39 > CAIYPG01. The sequence goes on along the minus strand of VGIE01000027.1, from coordinate 6,698 downwards.
ATGCCGTAGGCACCAGCCTTGTCCATGGGTTCGCCGGTGGCGACATAGGCCGCGATCATCGCCTCGTCGAGCGCGTCGAACCGTACCACGCTTTCGCTCACCGCTGTCTCCAGGAACGCGTCGAATTGTATCGCCACCGCGGTGAGCACCCGGTGTTCGCGCCCGGAGAGCGCCGCCAGCATGGTGGCGGCCTCGGCGCGGTCGGCCGGCTTGCCGAGGATGCGATCGCCCAGGCAGACCGTGGTGTCGGCGGCCAGCACCGGCAGGCGCGGCAGGCGGCGCTCGACCAGCCTGCGCCAGCCCATCGCCGCCTTGTCACGGCTGACACGCATCACGTAATGGTCGGGCGGTTCGCCCGGGCGCGGTGTCTCGTCCACGTCCGGCGCGCGATCGTTGCCTTCACGCAGCAGGAGCATCTCGAAACCGATGCCGATCTGCGTGAGCAGCTCGCGCCGCCGCGGGCTGCGCGATGCGAGGTAGACCCAATCTCCAAGAACCTGCATGTGTCCGGCCTTCTTTGTGCGATTTCCGGGCATCCGGGACGGAGCGCGGAACGTTCCGCGAACGAGCCGGAACAGTCCCGGATCTATTCGCGGTGATAGGGATGATGCTGCATGATCGAGACCGCGCGGTAAAGCTGCTCGGCGAGCAGCACGCGCGCGAGGCCGTGCGGCAGGGTCATGTCGGAGAGGCGCATCCGCACCGCCGCGCCGGCCTTCAGGCGCGGGGCGAGCCCGTCCGGCCCGCCGATGAGAAAGGCCAGGTCGCGTCGGTCATCCAGTTTCTTCTCCAGCCAGGCGGCAAATTCGCGCGTGGTGAACTCCCGCCCCCGTTCATCGAGCACGATGCGCTCGCAGTCGGCCGGTATTGCCGCCTCGATGCGATGGGCTTCGGCCTCGGTCAACTGCGCTACCGTCTTGCCGCAGGTGCGCGGCTCCGGCCGCACTTCGACAAGCGACAGGCGCGCACTCTTCGGCATCCGCCCGGCGTATTCCGCGTAGCCGTCCTCGATCCAGCGCGGCATGCGATTGCCGACGGCAAGGATGTAGAGTTTCAGGTCTGTCCCCCGGGGTGCACGGGCAGGGTTCGCGGGGTCCCGCAGCCCTGCGCCGGCTCTCTTGACGGCCTCGCGGCAACAAAGTGGATATTCAATCCGGCATCCGCGTTGAGAGGAAGGGCGCAGCGGATGACCGCGGTGGGTGCGCTCAGGCGCCGGTGGCCGGAGCAGCCTTCTTCCGCGCCGGGCGCTCTGCCCGGTGGGGCGTGGCGGGAGCTGATTTCGCCGGTTTCGCGATGGCGGCAGACCTCGCAGGCCTCGACGTCCGTGCCGGCTTGTCGGGCGCATCTGTCGTCCTGCCATTGCGTGGCGCACGTGGCGCGCGCGGCCTGGGCTGCCCCCACAACTCCTCCAGGTTGTAGTGCGCGCGTACTGCCGGCTGCATGAGGTGCACGACGATGTCGCCGAGGTCGACCAGCACCCAGTCGCCGCCGTCCTCGCCCTCGATGCCTGACACGCGCCAGCCGGCGTCGCGCGCCCTGTCCTGCACGTTGCGTGCCAGCGCCTTCAACTGGCGCCCGGAATCGGCGCTGGCTATGATGACGCGGTCGAACATGGCGGTGACGTGGGTGACGTCGAACGCCTGGATGTCGCGGGCCTTGATGTCTTCGAGGGCTGAAACCACGGCATTCTGCAGCTTGCGTACGTCTTTCAAGCGAGAGCCCTGTCTGTGCGGGTGGGGCGTGCCGGCGGTTGGCGCTGCGCCTGTCGCATCAGTATGTGCCCGCGGTACGGTAGAGGTGGTGCGAATGAATATAGGCGAGAACATCGTTCGGAAGCAAATGCCGGGCGCTGCGCTTTTCACGGATTGCGTCGCGGATGGCGGTGGATGAAATCTCCAGTGCCGTCATCGGAAAGGGCGCGATAAGTCCGCAGGGCTGCGATTTCAGGCGTTCATCGCGCGCTCCGGTGCGGTGCTGCTGCCATAGTCCGGCGACGGCCGGCGCCAGCTGCGCCGCGTCGACGCGGTGCCCGGGCCGCTCGGCGACGGCAATGTGGGCGAACGCGAACAGGCGCTCCCAGTCGCGCCAGGTGTGCAGCGCAATGAACTGGTCACTGCCGATGATGAGCACCAGCGGTCGCGCGGGGCCGAATTCGCCCCTCAGGCGGGCGAGCGAATTGACCGTGTAGGTGGGCGCGGCCGAGTCGAGTTCCGCGGTGTCGAGTTCGCAATAGGCGTCGCCGGACAGCGCCAGCCGCAGCATGTCGAGGCGCTGGGCCGGCGTGGCCAGGGGTTCGCCACGATGGCCCGGCACGCCGGTCGGCACCCAGCGCACCGATTCGAGCGCCAGGCATTCGCGTGCTTCTTCGGCGAGGCGCAGGTGGCCGATGTGCACCGGATCGAAGCTGCCGCCGAACACGCCGATGGCGCCGGGACGGGCGCTGCTCATGAGGACGGTGCGCCCTTGCGGGACGCGGCGACTGGCAGCGCGTCGAGCGCGCGCATCTGTGGCGTGGCGAACAGGGAAGGGTCGGTCAGCCAGGCGCGCAGCAGGCCGGTCGCATCCTCACCCCAGAAAAGTTCGGCGCGCCCGGCGGCGGGCGTCTGTATGGCAAACGTCGGCACGCCGTAGATGCCCTGCATGATCGCTTCCTCACCGTTGGCGCGCAGCCGGTCCTTGACTGCGGCGGCGCCGATGAGCGCGTCCGCCTCGGCGGTTGCGAGCCCCAGCCGCCCGCACAGCAGCGCCCAGTCGTCGGCGAGCGAATGGCCTTCCTGCCAGATGAACTCGAAGATCGTCTTTACCACGGGCAGCGCAGGCCGCGTTGCCGACAGCGCGATGGCGAGCCGCAGGGCAGGAATGGGATTGAACGGATGGCCAGGCGGAAACTTCACGGTGACGCCGCGCTGGGCCGCGGTCCAGGCAATTATGCGGTAGGTCTGGCGGCGCTTCCCCGGGATCTCCACCGGGCCCTTGTGACCCCAGTGCGCAAGTAGGCCGGCAAACACGATCGGCTTAAAGTGCAGACCAGACGACTCGTCCAAACGCCAGAACAAGTCGGGGTGCGCGGCGAACTGCAGCCAGGCGTACGGGGATATGAAATCGAAATACCAGGCCGCCCGCGTTCCCGGAGGTGGCTGGATCACTTGCGGACGTGTCCGTCGCCAAAGACAACGTATTTCTGCGAGGTCAGGCCTTCCAGTCCCACCGGGCCGCGCGCGTGAAGCTTGTCGGTGGAGATGCCGATCTCGGCGCCCAGGCCATACTCGAAGCCGTCGGCAAAGCGCGTCGAGGCATTCACAATCACCGAGCTCGAATCGACCTCGCGGATGAAGCGCTCGGCATGCGCCCTGTCCTCGGTGACGATTGCATCGGTGTGCTGCGAGCCGTACCGGGCGATGTGCTCCATGGCCTCGTCCAGCCCCTTCACCACCCGCACCGACAGTACCGGCGCGAGGTATTCGGTGTACCAGTCCTCCTCGGCGGCCTTTTCCATCTGCGGCACCAGGCCGCGCGAGCGCTCGTCGCCGCGCAGCTCCACGCCCTTGTCGATGTAGATCTTGGCCAGCCGCGGCAGCACCTTCGGCGCGACGGACTCGGCCACCAGCAGCGTCTCCATGGTGTTGCAGGTGCCGTAGCGCTGCGTCTTGGCGTTGTCGGCGATCTTCACCGCCTTTTCCAGGTCGGCGCTGTCGTCGATGTAGACATGGCACACGCCGTCGAGGTGCTTGATCATCGGGATGCGCGACTCGGCCATGATGCGCTCGATCAGGCTCTTGCCGCCGCGCGGCACCACGATGTCCACGTATTCGGTCATGGTCAGCAGCTCGCCCACCGCCGCGCGATCAGGCGTCGCCACCACCTGCACCGCCCCCTCCGGCAGGCCGGCGGTGCGCAGGCCCTCGCTGACGCAGGCGGCAATCGCGACGTTCGAATGCACCGATTCCGAGCCGCCTCGCAGGATGCAGGCATTGCCCGATTTCAGGCACAGCGCCGCGGCGTCCGCCGTTACGTTGGGCCGCGATTCATAAATGATCCCCACCACGCCCAGCGGCACGCGCATGCGCCCCACCTTGATGCCCGAAGGCTGCTCGCGCACCTCCGTCACCTCGCCGATCGGGTCGGTGAGCAAAGCCACCTGCTCGAGTCCCGCGGCCATGGCTTCCACCGACTTGGCCGACAGCGTAAGGCGGTCGATGAAGGCGGCGTCCTTGCCGGCGGCGCGCGCCGAGGCGATGTCCTGCGCATTCGCCGTCATGAGCCTTGTCGCGTCGCGGCGGATCGCGGCGGCCATGACAAAGAGGGCGGCGTTCTTGGATGCGGTGCTTGCGCGCGCGAGTTCGCGCGCGGCGGCGCGCGCCTGCCGGCCCAGGGTGAGCATGTATTGTTTGACATCGCCGATGGCGGCGGGAGAGATCGCGTTCATGTTTTCAATTTTACCCCCGCGGGCCATCGAACGGGGGGTGCCGCGGCCGCCGGTAAAATGGTGACAGTATCGATAGGTAAACCATTGCCAGTTCCACGTTCGCAAGTTGAATACTGACAGAGCAATGCGGCAGAGCAGCGCCGCTGGCGGGCCTTGGGGTTAATCCTGCGACTTGCAGGGACACGCCGCCGGGCGGGTGAGGCCCTTGGGCAGACGGTTCTGCCCGTCGCCGCAGGCCGAATTCAGCTGCGCCTGCGTCAGTCCCCGGGTGTCGGTTAGGTCCACACCTTCCAGCCGTGCCAGCCCTAGGTCAGCCTGCGCAAGCAGGGTGCCTCCGAGCCTGGTCTGCGTAAGGTTGGCGCGTGCCAGATCGGTTCCCGTCATGTTCGCGCCAGAGAGGGTGGCTCCACGCAGCACGGCGCGGTGGAGGTCGGTCTTCTCCAGATTGGCACCGGAGAAATCGGCCTGGCTGAAGTTGGCGCGCGAGAATTCGGCTTTCGTCAGGTCGGCGCCGGCCAGCTTCGCACCGCTGAAATTGGCGCGGTAACCATTCGCCTGGACCAACTTGGCCCGGCTGAGATCGGCGCTGCTCAGGCGCGCATGGTCGATGCTGGCACGCGACAGGTCCGCGCCGGCGAGGTTGGCCGAGGCGAGGTCGGTGCGGCCCATGTCGGCGCCGACAAAGCGCGCGTCGCGCAACTCCCCTTTGCGCAGCACCAGGCGGCGCTTCTCGCAGCCACTCCAGTCCACGCCCACCTGCGGCGCATCGGTGCAGGCGGCAAGCGCGGGCGATGGTGCGAGCCATGCAAGCAGTCCGGCGAGCAGGCCGCAGACGGCGCGGGATGCCGCGCGCGGGAGGCGCAGCGGGAAGGTCATTCCAGTTCTCCTCGGGGGGCAAGGTTGTGCGCGTCGGCGTCCGCCCCTGGGTGCGACGGTTTGGCCATCATGGCACCGAACAGGGAGGGCGGGCAAGCCGCGGACCGCGTTTTTCGCTGCGGCCGGAGGATTCGCTGCAGGGAGGATGGGCTCCGCGGGCGGGATCGCGGCGCGGGCTGGCTTCACCCCCATCCTCGCGCCTCGGTCCGCGGGCGCGTCCCGCACCGCTGCCATCCTCCGCCGCGTGTCCTCGCGAAGGTGTCCCATCTGCCGCTCGATGGCCTCGGCCGAGTGCGGCCAGGTGCCCTCGTGGTGCGGGTAGTCATTGGCAAACATGAGGTTGTTCTCCAGGCCGCAGTGTTCGGCGAGCAACAGCGCGGAATGGTCGTCGCACACCGAGGTGGCGCCGTGGGCGCGCCAGTACTCGCTGGGCAGGGCCTTCAGCTTCGGCCGCACCCACATGTGCTGCTTGCGGTAGATCTCGTCCATGCGGCCGATCAGCCAGGGCACCCAGCCGCCGTTCGCTTCGATGGTGGCGAAACGCAGCTTCCGGAAGCGCTCGAACACCCCGGACGCGCACAAGTTGACCACCGGCTCCATGATCGGCGTTGTGGCATGCACCACCTCGTTGATCACCGCACCGCCGTCGCCGCGCGCCACGCGCGGGTCGCTGCCGGTGGCGATGTGGAAGCACATGGCGAGGCCGGCATCCTGGATTGCCGCCCACAGCGGGTCGAAGGCGGGCTGGTTGTAGTTGGGGTGCGCGGCATCGGCCGGGCCCCACGTGGGCTTGTTGGGCAGGGTGATCGCGCGGTACCCCAGCTTTGCAATGCGCTGGACTTCCGCAACGGCTCCCTTGAGGTCGCCCGTGGCAATCGCCGCCGTCGGGTGGCAGCGCTCCTTGAAAGGCAGGCAGGTCTCCCAGGCCCAGTCATTCCAGATGCGGCACTGCGCCTGCGAAAACTCCGCGTCGGTGGTGGCCCAGATCATCAGGCCGGGCCCATTGGGGAAGATCACTTCGCCGTCGATGCCGTCCAGGTCCTGGTGCGAGACGCGCTCGCTCATGATCGAGCCGCCCCCGAGCAGCAGCATCTGCGTGGAGGTTCCCGCCCGGGCGCGCAGCAGGTCTTCGCCCTCCACCTTGTCGTCGATCAGCAGGCGCGGCCGCATGCCCTCCTGCACCAGGTGCCTGCGGCCGCCGATGGTTTCCACGCGCGCGAGGCGCTCGACGTATTTCCTCTCGATGCGATCGCGGAACAGCGTTGGCGGCGGGCCGAGGTGGCTGTCGACGGAGAGGATGAAATACTTGTCCGCGGCGCCCGGCCGCGCCGAGCCGCCCCAGCCCTTCGCGCCGGGGGTTGCGAGCCGCCAGGCATTCGCGGCATCGGTCGTCGTC
>VGIE01000026.1 GCA_016867955.1 Betaproteobacteria bacterium | reverse complement strand
GCATCAGCTGAGCGACCTGGCGCACGTGATGGAATGCGACGTGCTGGTGAGCGGCGACAGCGAAGAGGCGCGCGAGGAAGTTATCAAGCTGGCCCATGATGCCGGCATGCGCGGCGTCCACGCCGGTCCCCTCGTTAATTCCGCCGCAGCCGAGGCGCTGACCTCGATCCTGATTTCCATCAACCGCCGCTACAAGGTCGAAGGCGCGGGCATCCGCATCACCGGCCTGAAGTAGATGGTCCCGCGGCAGGTGATGCAGCAGTCGGCGCCTGGGGCAACAAAGCGGGCAACTCAGCGGGACTTGCTACTGAAGGCGCTTCCGGGCATCCCGATGGTCGAACCAGGCGATGATGTCGCCGCCATGGTCACGCAGTCGCTGGCATCCTGCGGCGAGTCGCTCGTTTCAGGCGACGTCGTGGTGATCGCGCAGAAGGTCGTTTCCAAGGCCGAGAACCGCTACGTGTCGCTGGCTGCGGTCAGGCCCGGCGAGCGCGCGCGGGAACTGGCCCGCATCTGCGGCAAGGACCCGCGCTTCGTCGAACTGGTGCTGCGGGAGTCGGTGGAGGTGGTACGCTGCGCGAAGAAAGTGCTCATCACGCGAAACCGCCGCGGCCATGTGTACGCCAATGCGGGGATCGACCAGTCGAACATCGAAAGCAAAGCGGCCGACCCGCGTGTGCTGCTGCTGCCGGTGGATTCGGACGCCAGCGCCGAGCGCCTGCGCGCCGCCTGGCGCGAGCGCTGGTCGGCGGATGTGGCGGTGATCATCAACGACAGCGCCGGGCGTCCGTGGCGCATGGGCGTCACCGGCATCGCCATCGGATGCGCCGGCCTGCTGTCGCTAGTCAGCCGCATCGGCGACGCCGACCTGTTCGGCAAGCCGCTGCAGATCACCGAGATCGCCGTGGCCGATGAACTGGCCGCCGCCGCATCCTTTCTCATGGGCCAGGCCGACGAAGCCCGCCCCGCGGTGCTGATTCGCGGCGCAACCTGGATTGCCGCAGACAGCGGCACTGCCCCGCTGATCCGCCGCCGCGAGCACGACCTGTTCGCCTGATGCCGCGATGAGCGACGACAATCCATCGCGGAAGATGATCCTCACGCTCTCGGGCGGCGTGGGCGGTGCGAAGCTAGCCGCCGGCCTGGCTGCCGTGCTGCCGCCGCAGGAACTCGCGGTGGTCTGCAACACCGGCGATGACTTCGAGCATCTCGGCCTGCCGATCAGCCCCGACCTCGACACCGTGATTTATACCCTCGGCGGCCGCAGCAACACCGCGCAGGGCTGGGGGCTGGCCGACGAATCCTGGCGCGTCATCGGCGCACTGGCGGATCTCGGTGGCGACACCTGGTTCCGCCTCGGCGACCTGGACATCGCCACGCACCTCTACCGCCTCAGCCGGCGGCGCGCCGGCGGGTCCTTGACCGACATTACTGCCGAGCTCTGCGCAGGCTATGGCGTGCGACACCCAGTGTGGCCGATGACGGACGATCCGGTGCGCACCATGGTGCAGGTCCCATCGGGGCCGCTGCAGGGCGAACTGGCCTTCCAGCACTACTTCGTGCGCGAGCGTTGCCAGCCTCCGGTGAGCGCCTTTCGCTTCAACGGCATCGAGCACGCCCGACCGCAGCCACGCATGATGGAACTGCTCGCAGGCGGGAAACTGGGAGCAGTCGTCATCTGCCCGTCAAACCCCTTTGTCAGCGTGGACCCCATCATCCGGCTGCCGGGCCTGCGCGATGGATTGCGCGCCAGCGGCGTACCGGTCATTGCAGTATCGCCCATCGTCGGTGGTCGCGCGATCAAGGGCCCGGCGGCGAAAATGATGCAGGAACTGGGCATGCCGGTGACCGCGCGCGCCGTTGCCGGCTATTACGGCGACCTGCTGGACGGCTTCGTGATCGACCATGCCGACGCGGCCGATGCCGCCGCCATCGAATCGCTCGGCCCCGTTGTGCAGGTCACTCGAACGGTGATGACGGGCGCAAGGGAACGCATGGCCCTGGCGCGGGACGTGCTGCGGTTCGCCGCGACTCTGGGCCGGTAATGCGCGTCCTGGTACCGGTCAAGACGCCGACGCGCGCCAAACAGCGACTCGCCGCCATCCTGACGCTGGACGAGCGGCGCGAACTGGCGCGTGCCATGGCACTGGACCTGCTCGGCCTGCTTACCAGCCATCCGGGCATCGGCCCGGTGGTGGTCTGTGGCAATGACGCGTCAACGGAGGCACTCGCACGCGTGGCCGGCGTCGACTATCTGCCGGAGGCTGCGCTGGGCGCCAGCGGCCTGAGCCTGGTGGTGAATGCCGCAGCCGCGCGCTTCGCTGCGGACGCAGAAGCGGAATTGCTGGTGATACACGGCGATGTGCCGCTGCTGTCGCACGCGGAACTGGAGCGCTTTTTGTCGGCGCACCGTCGGGCGGACCCGCATGCCGTCACCATCGCGCCGGACCGCTGGCATGGCGGCACCAATCTCCTCGCCTGGCGGCCCATCGCGGCTTTCGAGGTGCACTACGGCGTGGGGAGTTTCCAGCGCCACTGCGACCTCGCCCGCCGGTCGGGCGCCAGTCTTGCCATCTGCGAGCTGCAGGGTGCCGGCATAGACGTCGACGAGCCAGCCGACCTGCAGGCCGTCCTGGAGTCGGCCGGCACGGAGCTCGCCCCGCTTACGCAGGCGTTTCTCAGCAAATCGGGGGTCGCGCCGAAACTGGCCGAACTGCTGCGTCGGCAGCAGGGCGACGCAAGCGCCTGAGGAAGTCAGGCCCGCTGCGCCGGGGCGGGAATGGCGCGGCGGACTGCCCCAGCACCCGGACGCGTTGCTACAGGTTGAGGACCAGCCTCGCCGACTTGGAGCCGGAGCAGCAAATCATCATCTTCTTGTTGGCCGCCTGATCCTGCTTGGTCAGAAACACGTCACGGTGGTCCGGGACACCTTCCAGCACGTCGGTCACGCATTCACCGCAGGTTCCCTCCATGCACGAGTACGGCGTGTCGATGCCGAGGTCCAGGATGGTGTCGAGAATGGCCTTGCCCGCGGGCACGAACACTTCCTTGCCGGACTTCGCCAATACCACTGTAAAGCCACCCTCCGAAGCCGGTGCATCCTTGGCGCTGAAATACTCCACATGGATCTCCTGTGATGGAAGTGCAGCTGCAGCAGATTCGAAGGCGGCGAGCATGGGCAGCGGCCCGCAGCAGTACATGTGCGTTCCGGGAGGCTGCGCCGCGATGACCGGCCCAAGATCAAGCAGTTTGCCCCCGGACTCATGGTCGAAATTAAAATGCACGATGCCCTGCCCGCCTTCTCCCGCCGCCTTCAGCGGTGCCAGCAGTGCCGCTTGCTCGCGCGTGCGCACGCAATAGTACAGCTCCCACGGGCGGCTGAGATCCTGCAGGCGCTGGATCATGCACCAAAGCGGGGTGATGCCGATGCCGCCGGCAATGAGCAGCGACTTGGCAGCATCCTCCGCTACGGGGAAATTGTTCTTCGGCCGGCTGATGTGCAGCACGTCGCCGACCTTCAACTGCTCCTGGATGTACTTCGAACCGCCGCGCGTCTTGGAATCCAGCGCCACGGCGATCACGTAGCGATGGCGCTCGTTCTGCGAGTTGAGCAGTGAATAGCTGCGTACCATGCCGCCCGGCAGCTGCAGGTCCACGTGGGCACCCGCCGCGAAAGCCGGCAGCTCACCGCCCGACACCGGAACGAATTCATACGACAGGATTCCCTGCGCCTCGGTGTTGATGGCGTTGATCCGGACCTCAAAGGTGTTGCTCATTTCCACAGCATTGGCTCCAATCCTGCACGCGTTGAACGACAACGCCTATTTTAAGCGATGACGCCACCCGCCTGTGACCGAATTGCCGTCCTCTCAGGGGCGATAACCCGCCTTCAACGACAGGCGCGCGGCCATTTCCCCGTTCATGATCAGCTCACGGGAATGCGGTCCCTTAAGGCGGCGAAGGCGTGTCCTGTGACCGAATTGCGCATCCACAACACCGGGCCGCCAGCAGGTGCAGGTTTGACTTCGATTCGCCGGCTTCCCGCTTGCGGGTGACCGGCCAGCGGATGCACGGGGCGCAGCGCCCTCAGTGTCGTGACCGATAGATCATCACGGCAAAAGTGATGAACAGGATGACGAACCACGCGAGCGACCATGCGGGAATGGACAGGCCGAGGAACGACCACGCCTTCGGCACGCAGCTGCCGTCGTACTGCAGCAGCGGCGGAATCATCTTCCCCAGCTTGGTCGCATCCAACCCGTGCTCCAGCCAGCCGCCCATGCATTCGAGCGCGCGCCTCGGGTCGCTCTGGATGTGCAGGTGCCAGGATGCGGCGGCGGCACCCGCGAGGCTAAGCAGCCCGCCGAGTACCGAATACACGATGGTGCCGGCGTTGCCCGGGCGATGCAGCGCGGCAACCAGCATGACCAGCGTGATGGCGATGAAATGCAGGCGCTGCACGATGCACCAGGGACAGGGATCGAGGTTGTCGACATGCTGCAGGACCAGCGCATAGCCCAGCAGCCCGAGACAGATCAGGAAGATGATCGTGAACGCCTTGGGCGACACGCTGGGTGGTGACTTGGTGGCCACGGGTTGCTCTGGAATCGCGGGATCGGAACTGCCTGATAGACGCCTGGAAAATCTCCGGGAAAAAGCGGCCCGAAGGCCACGCCGCAACGATTGGGTTGATGCGCGCCGGCAGCCGCTGTGAGGGCGCTGCGCCGGGTTATAATTGTGCCTTTTCCGGGCCCCGAATGGAAGCTGAACGCATCAACGCCATCGCCAACTCGCTCGCCGACCTTGAAACCAGGGCCGCCGAGTTGCGGAGGTATCTTTGACTTCGAGCGCAAGCAACGCCGCCTGACGGAAGTCTCGGCGCAACTCGAAGACCCCGGCATCTGGGCAAACGCCCAGCGAGCCCAGGAACTCGGCAGGGAAAAAAAGCAGCTCGAGGGCATCGTGACCGCGCTCACGACGACAGGCACGCAATTGCGTGACCTTGGCGAACTCTTTGCGATGGCGCGCGCGGAAGACGACGACGCCACGCTGATCGCGGTCGAGTCGGACCTCAAGTCGGTGGACAGGATCGCCGCGGAGCTCGAGTTCCAGCGCATGTTCTCCAACCCGCAGGATCCGAACAACTGCTTCCTCGACATCCAGTCGGGCTCCGGCGGTACCGAGGCGCAGGACTGGACGCAGATGCTCACGCGCATGTACATCCGCTACTGCGAGCGCAGGAAGTTCGTCGTCGAACCGCTCGAGGAGTCTCCAGGCGAGGTCGCCGGCCTGAAGAGCGCCACCCTGAAGATCAGCGGCTCCTACGCCTTCGGCTATCTGCGCACCGAGACCGGGGTGCACCGCCTCGTGCGCAAATCACCCTTCGACTCCAATGCGCGCCGGCACACCTCCTTCGCCAGCGTGTTCGCGTATCCGGAAGTCGACGAGAGCATCGAGATCACCATCAACCCGGCGGACCTGCGCATCGACGTGTTCCGTGCCTCGGGCGCCGGCGGCCAGCACGTCAATAAGACCGAATCCGCGGTACGAATCACACACCTGCCGACCAACATCGTCGTGCAGTGCCAGAACGACCGCTCGCAGCACCGCAATCGCGCCGAGGCCATGGCGATGCTGAAATCCAAGCTCTACGAACACGAGCTGCGCAAGCAGAACCAGGCCAAGCAGGCCGCCGAGGACGCCAAGACCGATATCGGCTGGGGGCACCAGATCCGTTCCTACGTCCTCGACCAGTCGCGCATCAAGGACCTGCGCACGAATGTCGAGATCGGCAACACCCAGGCGGTGCTGGATGGCGACCTGGATCCCTTCATCAGCGCCAGCCTCAAGCAGGGCGTCTGATCAGTACCGACAGTCATTCGGAAGCCTACAATCGAACATTGATATCCAACGTCATATCCTGACAGAAATTCCTGCCGGATGACCCCTACCAGAGCCGGAGACCGCATGTCCGCAGACCGCAAGCCCGATGAACAGGCCAGGCCCGCGCCCGCCGAACCCGCCGACGCGGACCACCTCATCGCCGAGCGTCGCGCCAAGCTCACAGAACTGCGCAAGTCGGCCAATCCGTTCCCGAACGACTTCGAGCGCCGTGATGTCAGCGCCGACATCCATGCCGTGCATGGTGGCCGGAGCAAGGAGGAACTCGAGGCAGCGCCGGTGGCGGTGCAAATGGCCGGTCGCATGCTGCTCAAGCGCGTTATGGGCAAGGCCAGCTTTGCCACACTGCAGGACATGGGAGGGCGCATTCAGATCTACGTCACCAACGACGTCACGGGAGCGGAGGTGCACCAGGCCTTCAAGCACTGGGACATCGGCGACATCCTCGGCGTCGAGGGCACGCTGTTTCGCACCCGCACCGGCGAGCTCACCATCCAGGCGCGCTCGCTGCGCCTTCTGGCCAAGGCGCTGCGCCCCCTGCCGGAAAAATTCCATGGCCTCACCGACCAGGAAGCACGATACCGGCAGCGCTACATCGACCTGATCACCAGCCAGGAGGCGCGCAACGTCTTCCAGACGCGCAGCCGCGTCATCCAGGAGATCCGCAACTTCATGGTCGGCCGCGGCTACCTCGAGGTCGAGACACCCATGATGCAGCCGATCCCGGGCGGGGCCAGCGCCAAGCCCTTCGAAACCCATCACAACGCCCTCGACATGAAACTGTTCCTGCGCATCGCGCCGGAGCTGTACCTGAAGCGCCTGGTGGTCGGCGGGTTCGAAAAGGTGTTCGAGATCAACCGCAATTTTCGCAACGAGGGCATCTCGACGCGCCACAACCCCGAATTCACCATGATCGAGTTCTACGAGGCCTACCGGGACTACCGCTACCTGATGAGCTTCACCGAGGAGATGCTGCGGACCGTCGCGATGAACGTCCTGGGCACAACGAAGGTGAAGTATGGCGAGCATGTGGTCGACCTCGGGCAGCCGTTCGCGCGCCTCACGCCCAACCAGGCTATCTGCAGATTCAAACCGGAGTACACGGAGGAGAAGCTCGCCGACCGCGAATTCGTGGTGTCGGCGCTGAAGCGCCATGGCGTGGATACGCCAAACGCCGCCGGGCTGAGCGCACTGCAGCTGATGTTGTTCGAGGAAACCACCGAGCAGCAGTTGATCCAGCCGACCTTCATCGTCGACTACCCCGCCGAAGTCTCGCCGCTGGCGCGACGCAATGACGGCAACCCAAATATCACCGACCGCTTCGAGCTCTACATCACGGGCCGCGAGATGGCCAACGGGTTCTCCGAGCTGAACGACCCGGAAGACCAGGCCGCGCGCTTCGAGGCGCAGGCGACTGCCAAGGCCGCCGGCGACGAGGAGGCCATGTTCTTCGACGCCGACTACATCCGCGCCCTCGAGCACGGCATGCCGCCAACCGCGGGCGAAGGCATCGGCATCGACCGGCTGGTGATGCTGCTGACCGACAGCCCGAGCATCCGCGACGTGCTGCTGTTCCCGCACCTGCGGCCGGAAGGGTAATCCTGTCCCGCGCTCAATAAGAACGCCCGGAGCGTCAGCCCCGGGCGTTTTTATTTGCCCCCGCGCTTTCGCGAGGTCCTTCCGAGCGAAAACGTAGGCGGCAGGCAACAGCGCGGCCGAGCCTGCGGAGCGTGCCGTGCGGTCCCCGCTTGCGCAGCGCGGCCGAGCCCGCGGAGCAGGCCGTGCGGTCCCTCTACAGGCGCTCGAAGATCGCGGCGATGCCCTGTCCGCCGCCGATGCACAGCGTGACCAGCGCGTAGCGCTTCTGCGTGCGCTGCAGCTCGTACAGCGCCTTGATGGTGATGATGCAACCCGAGGCGCCCACCGGATGGCCTAGGGCCACGGCACCGCCATTCGGATTGACCTTCGCCGGGTCCAGGTCCAGGTCGCGTACCACGGCCAGGGCCTGGGCCGCAAAGGCCTCGTTCGACTCGATGATGTCCATGTCGGAGGGCTTGAGGCCGGCCTTCTCGAATACTCGCCTGGAGGCCGGAATGGGGCCCAGCCCCATGAGATGCGGCTCGACGCCGGCATGCGCATAGGCCACCATGCGTGCCAGCGGCTTGAGTCCCCGCTTCGCGGCCGCCCCCGCATCCATCAGGACCACCGCGGCGGCAGCGTCATTGATACCCGAGGCGTTGCCGGCGGTCACGGTGCCGTCCTTCTTGAATGCCGGCTTGAGCTTGGACATGTCCTCCAGCTTGGCGTCCGGGCGGACGTGCTCGTCGGTGGCGAACTGGACCACGCCCTTGCGGGTCTTCAGTTCATAGGGGACGATCTGGCTGGTGAAATGGCCGTTGCGCTGCGCAGCGGCCGCCTTCATGTGGCTGCCGAGCGCGAACTCGTCCTGCTGCTCGCGCGTGAAGCCGTACTTCGCGGCGATGTTCTCGGCCGTGACGCCCATGTGGCCATGACCGAACGGGTCGTGCAGGGTCGCCGTCATCATGTCGACCACCGCGGCGTCGCCCATGCGCTGGCCCCAGCGCGCGGCGGGAATGATGTAGGCGGAACGACTCATGCTCTCGGCACCGCCGCCGACGGCGCAGTCGATGTCGCCGAGCTGGATGTGCTGGGCGGCCGACACGATGGCCTGCAGACCGGAACCGCAGAGCCGGTTCACGGTCAGGCAGGGCGTGCCGACCGGCAGGCCGGCGTCGATGGCCGCGACGCGCGAAAGGTAGATGTCCCGCGCCTCGCCCTGAATGATGTTGCCCATGACCACGTGGCCGACGGACGCCGGGTCGACCTTGGCGCGCGCCACCGCCTCGCGGATCGCCGTGGCGCCGAGCGCCGTCGCCGGCACATCCTTGAGCGAGGCGCCGTAATCCCCAATCGCTGTCCGGGCGGCGCCCACAACCACCACGTCGCGAATTGCCATTTTCGTTCTCCTTGCTGGGGTGCTGGAAATGTTCAGCCCGTGCGGCGACCGGCGCGTGTGACGGGCTTGGTCGCCGCCGGGGTTTGCCTTGCTGCAGGTGTTCGCCTCTCTGCCGGCATTCGCATTGCGGCCGCCGCTCGCCTCGCGGCCGGCACCTGCTTCGCAGGACTGACCGGAGGTTGCTTGCGAGCGGTAACCGGGCGCGCGTACAGGTCGTGCGCATCGGCCGCAAGCACTTCGACCTCGACGAATTCGCCGACCTTCAGGCCGCGTGCGTTCTCGATGCACACCACGCCGTCGATCTCGGGCGCGTCGGCAGCGGAGCGCGCAACCGCACGCCCCGGCTGGGCCTCGTCGACGAGCACGGTCATCCGCAGGCCGATCTTCGCCTGCAGGCGCTCCGCGCTGATGGACTCCTGCAGCTGCATCAGCCGCGCGCGCCGGTCCTCCCGCACTGATTCGGGCAGGGCGCCGGCCAGCGCATTGGCCTGCGCGCCCTCCACCGGCGAGTAGGCGAAGCAGCCCACGCGGTCGAGCCGCGCCTCGGCGAGGAAATCCAGCAGCTCCTGGAACTCCGCCTCGGTCTCGCCGGGGAAACCGGCGATGAAGGTGCTGCGAATGGTCAGGTCCGGACAGATCGCCCGCCAGGCGCGGATGCGCTCGAGGTTGGCTTCGGCCGCCGCCGGCCGCTTCATCAGCTTGAGGATGCGCCGGCTG
Organism: Betaproteobacteria bacterium; assembly: GCA_016867955.1. Lineage (GTDB taxonomy): Bacteria > Pseudomonadota > Gammaproteobacteria > Burkholderiales > SG8-39 > CAIYPG01. The sequence continues at coordinate 2,801 of VGIE01000026.1, read as the reverse complement.
GCGTGCTGGAAGGGCACGTCCAGGTAGGGCAGGATCCGGCCGTCCGCCATCAGCGGGATCACGTCGTCCACATGCGGATAGGGATACACGTAATGCAACCGGACCCAGGCGCCGAGGCTGCCCAGCGCGCCGGCCAGTTCCGTCATGCGCGTGCGCAGGGGCCTGCCGCCCCAGAACCCGGTGCGGTAGCGGACATCGACGCCGTAGGCGCTGGTGTCCTGCGAGATGACCAGCAGTTCGCGCACGCCGGCGTTGACGAGGCGCTCGGCCTCTTCCATCACCTCGCCCACCGGACGCGACAACAGGTCGCCGCGCAGCGACGGGATGATGCAGAAGGTGCAGCGGTGGTTGCAGCCCTCGGAGATCTTCAGGTAGGCGTAATGCCTGGGGGTAAGCTTGACGCCGACGCCCGCGGCAGACGCGGGAATCAGGCTGATGTAGGGGTCGTGCGGCGCAGTGTTCGGCAGGTGCTCGTGGACCGCCGTCATCACCTCGTCCAGGGCATGCGGCCCGGTGACTGCCAGCACTTTCGGGTGCGCTTGCCTGACCACATCGCCCTTGGCGCCAAGGCAGCCGGTCACGATGACGCGGCCATTTTCAGCCAGCGCCTCGCCGATCGCGTCCAGCGATTCTTCCACAGCGGAGTCGATGAAGCCGCAGGTGTTCACGATCACGATGTCGGCGCCGGCATAGGTCGGCGAAACAGCGTAACCCTCGGTGCGCAGCTGCGTCAGGATGCGCTCGGAATCGACCAGGGCCTTGGGGCAGCCGAGTGAAACGAAACCGACCTTCGGGTTTGCTGCCATGTGCTGGGCGACTGAAGCGGGCGGCGGACGAATGAACTGCGGGCCCGCGGCCTAGGCCTTGTCGTCGGGCTTCTTCTCGCCCGCAGCAAGCTCAGCGCCTGTCAGAGACGCCGCCTTGCCGCCCGGCGGCGTCGCTCCCGGCACGAGGCCCGGAAAAGGGAAGCCCACGAACATGTTGCGGGTCTGGTTCTGCAACTGCTCCTGCATCTGGGTGAACATGCTCTTGCTCTGTTCCATGTAGGAAGTCACCAGGCTCTGCATGGCCGGTCCCTGGAAGGTCAGAAACTGCCGCCAGAGGTCCTGGTTCATGTTCGGGTTGGCGCCGTACATGGCCTTGGACTGCTCCTCAAAGCGCTTCTGCACTTCGTTGAACAGTTCGACATTGCGCTCGAGGTAGGTCCCGACCATGCCCTGCATGGCGTTGCCGTAGAACCTGATGAACTGCGACAGCACGTCGCACGAGAACATCGGCGCGCCCGCGGCTTCCTCATCCAGGATGATCTGCAGCAGTATCGAGCGGGTCAGGTCATCGCCGGTCCTGGCGTCGACGACCTGGAACGCTTCGTTCTCCAGGACCAGCTCCTTGACGTCAACAAGCGTGATGTACTCACTCGTCTGCGTGTCGTAGAGCCGGCGGTTCGGGTACTTCTTGATCAGGCGGAGAGCGCTGGTATCGGCCATGGAATTTTCATGAAACCCTAGGATTCGTAACGTTTTTCAAACCGGGCGGCGCCTGATCACCCATTCCGTTCGCGGATTTCAGCGAATGCGCGCACGGGCGAATGCGCGCGCGGGCACGTCTCTGCGTCTGGCGCGCCATTCTACCGCGTCGCACAATAAACGGGTATGGCCAAAGAACTGGCAGCCGCCAGGCTCGACCCCGGCCCACCCCGGTCTAATGCATGTGCTGGCCGCCATTGATGGCGTTATTGGCGCCATTCACGAAGGCAGCCTCCCGGGAACAAAGGTAGATGATCAGGCCGGCCACTTCCTCCGGCTTGCCCAGGCGCCCCACCGGGATCTGGGGAATGATCTTCGACTCCAGGATTTCCGGCCGGATGGCCGTGACCATCTTGGTACCGATGTAGACGGGCGAGATGGTGTTGACGGTGACCCCCTTCTTGGCGACCTCGAGAGCCAGCGGCTTGGTGAAGCCGTGCATGCCGGCCTTGGCGGCCGCGTAGTTGGTCTGGCCGAAGGCACCCTTCGAGCCGTTTACCGAGGACACATTGATGATGCGCCCTTAACCGCACTCGACCATGCCGTCGCAGACCTGCTTGACATGTTGAAGACCGAGTCGAGGTTGGTCCGCAGCGTGATGTCCCAGTCAGCCTTTGTCATCTTGCGAAAGGTCATGTCGCGCGTGATGCCGGCGTTGTTCACCAGGATGTCGACCGTGCCGACCTCCCTAGCAATGCGCTCTACGCAGCGCTCGCAGGATTCGTAATCGGCCACGTCGACCGGATAGGCCTTAAACGCATAACCCCGCGCCTTCATGTCCTCGAGCCACTTCTCGGCATTCTTGTTGGACGGCGAAAAGGTCACCACGACGATGTAGCCGGCATCTGCCATCTTGGTGCTGATGGTTTCACCCAGTCCGCCCATGCCCCCGGTGATGATTGCGACCCTGTTCGCCATCTCGCCCCCCCCAATTCGTTTAACCCCGGAAAAACCAGGAGCGCCAATTCGAGGCGGAACATCCCCTTGCGCTCTCCGGGGCAAGGGCGCCCAACCGCAGTCATCCCAGGCGCGCTAGCGTTCGATGGCCAGCGCCACGCCCATGCCGCCGCCGATGCATAGCGACGCCAGCCCGCGTTTGGCATCCCTTCGGATCATTTCATGAATCAGGGTCACCAGAATCCGGCATCCCGAGGCGCCGATCGGGTGGCCGAGGGCGATGGCGCCGCCATTGACATTGATCCTGGAGGTATCCCAGCCCATCTGGCGGTTCACCGCGATGGCCTGTGCCGTAAAGGCCTTGTTTGCCTCCAACAG
>VGIE01000025.1 GCA_016867955.1 Betaproteobacteria bacterium | reverse complement strand
CGGCTGGCGGTTGCAGGCGATCATCACGGGGGGCGGGCGCAATGGCCACGGATCGGGCTCCGCGACGTCGCAGCCTCAGGCCATGGCCGCATTAACCTGGAATCCGCCCGTGGACTGCGCACAGTCGATGCCGGTCACCTCGGCGCCGCCAAGAATCGCCGATGGGAACATGGCGAATGCTCATGTCTTGCCCCCCGTGGGAGGGGGCGCCGACGCATCCCCGAAGAAATAATGCGCGAGCAGCGCCGGGTCGCGCAGCGCCGCGGGCGGGGCGACGTGTACCACTCTTCCGTGAACCAGGATGGCCACGCGATCGGCCACGGTGAGGGCGAACTCGACGTTCTGCTCCACCATCACGATGCCAATGCCCGATTCGCGGTTAAGGCGCCGGATCTCCTCGCCGATGCGCTTGACCACGATCGGCGCCAGGCCGATGGAGGGCTCGTCCATCATCAGCATACGCGGTTCCGACATCAGCCCGCGGATGATGGCGACGATCTGCTGCTGGCCGCCTGACAGCAACGAGGACTGGGTGGAGAGGCGCTGTCCCACCTCTGGAAAAAACTCCGCCCAGCGCGCGATCTTGTTGACGGTTTTCGCCTGCGCGTTGCGCTCACCCTTGTGCGTGTAGGCGCCCAGTTCCAGGTTCTCGCGCACCGACATGGAGCCGAACAGACGCCGGCCCTGCGGTACCAGCGTGACGCCGGCGCGGACCACCTCGCGCGGGCTGTGGCCGGTGAGGTCGGCGCCTTCGATGCGCACGCGTCCCGACGACGGCTCGCAGAGGCCCGACACGGAATTGAGGACCGTGCTCTTGCCGGCACCGTTGGGTCCGATCAGCACCAGAACTTCGCTGCGCGCCGCTTCAAGCGTGACACCACGCAGCGCGTGCACGTGGCCGAAGCGCACTTCGAGGTCGTCAATCTCGAGCAAGGGTCTCGACTCCGAAGTAGGCGGCACGCACGTCGTCGCGTTTGAGGATCTCTTCGCTCGCGCCCTCGGCGAGGATCTGGCCGTTAGCGAACACCACCACGCGGTCGCACAGGGGCAGCAGCAGGCTCATCTCGTGCTCGACGATGACACCGCCGATGCCGTCATGCTTGAGCCGGCGCAGCATGGTCGTGACCAGTGCGGCGGCAATGCGGTTGAGGCCCGCGAAGGGCTCGTCGAGCAGCACGATGCGTGGCTTCAGCACCAGCCCCAGCGCCATGCCGAGCAGGCGGCACTGGCCCCAGGACAGGTCGCCCGCCTGCTGGTCGAGCGTGCGCAGCGGCAACCCGACGTAGTCGAGCGCTGGGGCCACGGCGGCGTCGCTGAGGTCGCGCATGCCACGCTGGATCAGCGCCAGCTGCGCGTTCTCGCGCACCGACGTGCCGGGAAACACCATCTTCTCCTGGAAGGTGCGCACCAGCCCCAGGCGCGCGCGCCGGTGCGCGGCCACGCCGGTGATGTCCGCGCCCTGCCAGAACACCCGGCCCGCAGTGGGTCGCATGAAGCCGGTGACGACGTTGAAGAAGGTGGTCTTGCCAGAGCCATTGGGGCCGATGATGCCGACGATTTCGCCGGGATCGACACGGAAGTCCACCGGTCCCAGCGCGCGCACACCGTCGAAGTGCTTGGACAGTGCCTGCGTTGAGAGCAGAGCACTCATGCCGTTTTCTTGCGCGCGCGCAGCCGCGCCATGGCCCGCCCCGGTAGGCTCATCAGGCCGCCCGGCGCTAGCAGGATCATGATCACCAGGATGACGCCGAATGCAATCTGGCTGCGCACCGGCGACAGGCCGAGGAATTCAGGCACGAATACGTACACCACCGATCCGATGATGGGGCCTAGAAGAAAGGTCTTGCCGCCTAGCAGCACCACCAGCAGGAAGATGATAGACAGGTGCGAGGTAAACGACTCGGGGGCGATCGACTTCACGAAGTACATGTACAGGTGACCGGCGAGACCCGCCACCGCGCCTGCGAGCGCGAAGGCAATGAGGCGATGCAGAGCAACGTTGACGCCGAGCGAGCGCGACAGGTCCTCGTTCTCGCGCATGCCGCGCAGGAGGATGCCCCAGCGGCTGCGGATGAGCGCGAGCAGGATGAGGAAGACGACGACGGCAAACCCGACCACCACCAAGTAGTAGTCGGTGCGGCCTCCGATGCGCAGACCGAACAGCGTCTGCGCTCCGGGCAGTGCGGTGATGCCGTTGACGCCGCCAGTGATCGATTCGAGGCGCATCTCGATGACGGTGATGACCTCGCCCACGGCGAAGGTGAGGATGACGAAGTAATGGCCGCTGGTGCGCAAGCTGGGCAGCGCGATCAGCGCGCCGGCGACCAGGCTGAGGCCGATGCTCCACGGAAACGCGGTCACGAAATCGAGTCCGAAGTGCTTTGCGCCCACGGCGGCGGCGTAGGCGCCGATGCCGAACACCGAGGAGTGCGCGAGCGTGAGTTGGCCGCTCTGGCCCCAGAGAAAGCCCAAACCCGCGGCAGCGATGGAGTAGATGACCGCTCCCGTGGCCAGGCTCATCACCTGCCCGCTGAGCTGTGCCTGCGGCAGCAGCAGCGCGAACCCGCCCAGCGCGATGACCCCGAGATAGGGCGCGATCCGCGACAGCACGCGCGCTCCGCCGGAGGTGGCGGTGCTCACAGCTTGGCGCCTTCCGAACCGCCAGCGAGGCCGGTCGGCCGCCAGAGCAGGATGAGCACCACGGCACCGAACACATAGGCATCGGTCCACCCGGGCCCGACGTAGCCGGCGGCCAGGCTTTCGGCCACGCCCAGTCCGATGCCCGCCAGTGCCGCACCCTGGATGTTGCCCAGGCCGCCGATCAGCGCTACGGCGAAGCCACGCAGCACGTAGATGGCGCCGACGAAGGGCGTGATCAGACCCAGGGTCAGCACCATCCAGCCGGCGATGCCGGCCAGCGCCGAGCCGATGACGAAGGTGGTCATGATGATGGTGCGCACCGGGATGCCCATCAGCGCGGCCGCGCCGGGGTCATCCGACACCGCGCGCAGCGACTTGCCGAAGGTGGTCTTCATCAGCACGAGGTAACAGAGGGCCAGCACGGCGACGACGATGGCGAAGTTAACTACTGCCTGTTTGCGCAGCAGCACGCCGGCAACGTCCCACGAGCCTTCCAGTGGCGGCTGCGAGTACTGCGGGTTGGGCGACCAGATCTCCACCGCGGTGCCCTGCAGGATGAGGATCAGCCCGAGCGAGACGATGAAGCCGGTGAGGGGCTCGCGCAGGGTGAAGCGGAACACCGCGCGTTCGGTGACGAGGCCGATCAGCGCCAGCGCCGGCACCGCCACGGCCAGCCCCAGCCAGAACTCGCCGCTCCAGTTCCAGACCGAGAGGGCGATGAATGCTCCCAGCATCACCAGTTCGCCGACGGCGAAATGGATGATGCGGGACAGTCCGTATACCAGTGTGATCCCCGCCGCGATCAGGGCGTACACGGCACCCATGCTGATGCCGTTGAACGCATGCTGCAGAAATACCGTGACCTGCTCGTTCAAACCAATTCTCCCGCCATGCGGAGTTGCTCATGCGCGGGAGGCGGGGCCCCCCGGCTCCGGCCAGCCGCCCCGGAGTCTCAGCCGGGGCGGTACACGTGCCTACTTGCAGGGACTGGGGACGGGCTTGGCTGAGACCTTTCCATTGCGCACCGAGACCAGCGTGCCGTCGTACTGCGACGCGCGCGGGTTGGTGGCGAAGCAGATTTTTCCGGCGACGCCGTCATAGGTCATCGAGCCGAACACCGCGGCGATCTTCGCCGTATCGTCAACGGTTCCGGCCTTGGTCATGGCCGCCGCCATCATGTGCACGAAGTCATAGGTGAAGAAGCTGAAGGTGACGTTGTAGCCCAGATCGATCCCCGTGTTGCGCAGCCGCTCGGCGTAGGCCTTCACCTTGGGCGTGGAGGGGTAGTCGAGGTCGGGCGTGGACTGCGCCGACACATACGGCACCGGCACCGGCTTGCCCATGGCGAGCTTCAATGCCGCAGCCGCTCCGGTCTGGCGCCCAGAGAAGCCCTTCGGGATGGCTTGCAGTTCCACCGCCGCGCGCAGCACGTTGGGCGCCGAGTTCTGCGGATGCAGGAAGTGGATGGAATCCACCTTGGCCGCCTTGGCGCGGCTCACGAAGCTGCTGAAGTCCGCCGTGGCGTAGGGAAAGAGGATGGTTGTCACCTCGATGCCGGCTGCCTTGGCCTCGGCGAGGAACGGCCCCATGTTGCCCTTGGTGGTGTCATCATCGGCGGAAAAATACGCCACCTTCTTCGCCCCGAGTTCCTTGACCGCGGCGATCTCAGTCCTGGCGAGCGCGTTCAGCGGATTCTGCGTGCCGAACAGCAGCGGCTTCTTCGGGTCGTTCAGATAGCCCAGCGACTGCCAGCTGCCGGCGGCCGAGAGGTGGATGACCTTGGCGGGTACGGTCATTTCCTGCGCCTGATTGGCCAGCACCGACACGGTGGGGCCGAAAATTATCTTGATTTTCTCGTCCTCGATCAGCTTGGTCATGCCGGCCACGACACCCGGGCCCTCGCTGCGGTTGTCCACTTCGACCGGCTGGAGGGTGTAGGTGGTATCGCCCACCTTGAAGCCGCCCTTGTCGTTGATTTCGTGGATGGCGAGGCGAATGGCCACGGACGGTGGCGTACCCACGGCGACGAACTTGCCGCTCAGGGTCTCGTTGATGCCGATCTTGACCACACCCTTCTTGCCCTGCGCCCATACCGCCGTGCTGCCTGCGGCAAGCGCTGCGGCCACGGCTGCGTGCAGGATGATCTGGTTCGTCTTCATGCGTTCCTCCTCCAAGAGTGTGTGACAGCCAATATCCGGCAGTGCTGGTTACTACCGCGAAATTCTGTTCGAATGCTCTGGCTTGCCTTGCGTACACGGGATGCTACTTCGTTTTCGCGCGATCCGAAAGGGTGCCAATGTCGGGAAAATGCTTTCAATCGCGAAGCATATTTTCCGACGGCGCCGGCGCTTGGCGGGAACGATCCCGTATGGCACTTCCGGCGTCCCATCTCCGGCGCGGTTTCCTCCGCGGTGTGCCCGTCACCCGCTGCCAAAGGAGGCTCGAATGCCGGAAATCCGGTTCGATCAACAATACCTGATGGACCACGCCGGGATCCACAGCCTGCACGTGCGCTATTTCCAGGGCCTGGACAGTGGCAATCGCGCCCAGGTGGTCGACTGCTTCACCCCGGACGTGCAGGCGATCTGCCACAGCCGGCCGCCGGCGTGCGGAATCGACGTGCTGATGGCCGATTCGCTCGATCCGTTCTTCACGCGCCTGGCCACGCAGCATACGAAGATCGCCACTCATTTCATGGGCAATTTCAAGATCGACCGGCTAGAGGGCGATGTCGCCGACACCGAGGTGTATGCCATTGCCTTCGGCGTGCGTGCGCTGTCACCGCACGACGAGGTGGCGATGATGAGCCTGCGCTACATGGACCGGCTGCGCCGCACGCCGCAGGGATGGAAGATCTGCATGCGCGTGCAGTCCATGGACTGGAGCTGCCAGCTGCCGGTGACAACCACCATGACCATGGCGCAGCGCGTCATGGGGCTGCTGGCGGGCGGTCCCGGCTGAGGAACGCCCGCGCTACGGCGGGGAGGTGACGACGCCGTCCAGACGATCGGCCGCGGTTGCCGCGGGGTCGCGCTCTGCCGGATTTCCGTAGCCACCGCCGCCCGCCGATTTCATTTCGATGATGTCGCCGGGCTCGACCTTCACGCCCTTGACCTGGCTGGCGCCCGGGCCGCCGATCAGTCCGTCGCGGTTGCGGATGGCAATCTCGGTGAGCGCGGCGGGTTGTCCGCCGACCACACCGAAGGGTGCGAACCGGGCGCGATCGCCGAGGAAGGCCACCGTCATCGGCACCAGCGGCTTGAAGCGGAACACCGACCCGGGACCGCCGCGCCAGCGGCCGGCGCCCGCGGAGTCGGGGCGGATCTCCAGCGCATCCCAGCGCAAGGGGAAATCGTGTTCCGAGGCCTCCAGCTTGGGGAACTGCGCGAGGCCGATGGGCAGCGGGCCGTGCACCAGTCCGTCCGCCCCCTTGCTGCCGCCGTAGCCGCCGCACATCGGAAACACGCTGGCGAAGAAGGCGCCGTTCTCGGCGTGGCCGGAGAAGGTCAGCGTGCCGCCTGTGCCGTAGGAGCCGCCGCAGGCGACATCCGGCAATGCCTTGGCCAGCGCGATGAACAGTGCATCGGCGACGCGCTGCGCGCTCTCCGAGAATCCGCCGACGGCAAAGGGCCAGGGGGCGTTGAGGAAGGAGCCTGGCGGGCAGGTGAAGGAGAACGGCCGGAAGCAGCCGCCATTGATGGGCACTTCGGGGAAGCAATGCTTGAACGCCAGGAACACCGCGGTCTCGGTGGTGGGCCAGGCAAGGTTCAGCGGGCCGCGGTAGGTGGGCGATGACCCGGTGAAGTCGATGGCGACCGAGCCATTGCTGAAGGTCAAAGCGGCCTCGATGACCAGCTCATCGGTCTGCGAGACCTCGATGGCGTCGCGCCCGCGGTAGGTGCCGTCGGGCACGCGCAGCAGGTAGTTGCGCATCTGCTCCTCGGAGCGATCGGCAAGTTCGCTGATGGCCGCGAGCAGCTGGTCGATGCCGCGCTCGGAAACGAGCGCATCGAGGCGCCGCGCGCCGATGTCGAGCGCGTTTAGCTGGGCGCGGACGTCGCCTTCCTGCGCTTCTGGCAGGCGCGTGTTCTGCACGATCAGCCGCATGACGTCGGCGCGCACGGCGCCGTCACGGCAGAGGAAGGTGGGCGGTATCTGCAGCCCTTCCTGGAAGATGTCGCTCGCACCGGGGTCGAAGCCGGCGGCACTGGCGCCGCCCATGTCGACATAGTGGCCGGTGGACACCAGCAGCAGCGTGAGCCTGCCGTCGCGGTAGTACGGCCGCAACAGCTTCACGTCCTGCAAGTGGGTGCCGCCGAGATAGGGGTCGTTCATGATGACGACGTCGCCCTCGCGCAGTTCGGGACCGACCTTGCGCATGATGGAGCGCGCCGCCGACTGCATCGCGGACACGAATACCGGCAGCCCGGTCTTGCCCTGCGACACCACCTCGAGGCGTCGCGGGTCGATGATGGCATTGGCGCGGTCGGACATCTCCGATACCACGGGCGAGAACGCCGCCTTGGTATGCACGACGTCCATCTCGTCGGTGATCTGCTGCAGCCGGCCGCGGATGATGGCGATGTCGAGGGGATTCATCTCTAGTGTCCTTCCTCGCAAATAGCTCGCGAAACCAGGCCAGTTCGCGCCCATGCATCATTGCGCTCATGGCCGGGTGCCCAACCCTGCCTCTTCGCGCGCCTAGCCTGTTCGCGAACGCGGCCAGGTTTCATTGGCGGCCGCACATATTATGTCAGGCGGTGTGACGCATCTACGAGGAAGAACACTATGCCTCCTTCGTGATCATGATCGAGCCGGCACTGCTGTCGGTGGCCCGGTATCCGGGTTCGATGAGCATGGTGGTGTCGCGTTGCACGATGATGGCCGGGCCGGCAACGGACTCGCCTGCCGCCATGGAGCGGCGGTCGAGCACGCGCGTGTCCATGTCACGGCCGAGGAAGCGTGCCCTGATGGTGTGCGCCTGGATGGCCGGCGGTGTCTTGCGCAGCGCAGCGGCGCAGGTGGCGAGGTCCAGCCCCTTGGTGCGCGCGATCACCGAAGAGCACACGCTGACCAGCATGACCGGCCGGTCGAGCGCCATGCCGTTCTTCTGCCTGTACGCCTCGGTGTAGAGCGCGGCGATGTCGGCGCCGGCAAGCTTGTCCGCGGCGATCTCCACGCTGACAGTGTGGCGCTGCCCCGAGTAGAACAGCAACAGCGTCAGGTCGTGCGCATCCACGTGCTCGATGCCCTGCAGTTTCAGCAGCTGCTCACCCTCTTCGCGGTGCGCCTTGATGACGCGGTCGAGTTCGTCGCGGCCCACCTCGGCGAGCAGGCGGCGCACCGGCTGCACGAAGTCATGGCGCACGTCGGCCATGATGGTGCCGAGCGCCGAGGTGAGCCCGGGAAACACGGGGACGGCGGCAACCGACATGCCGAGCTTGCGCATCAGGGCGCAGGCGTGCAGCGGGCCGGCACCGCCGAAGGGCACCAGCCCGAAGTCGCGCACATCCAGCCCGCGCTCGACGGTGGCGAGCCGCATCGTGCCGGCCATGTTCTCGTTGACCACCTCGAGAATGGCCTCGGCGGCCGCTTCAACGGACATGTCCAGCGGATCGGCGACGCTCTTCTTCACGGCGCGGAACGCCGCGTCCGGGTCGACGCGCTCGATGCGGTTGGCCGCGAGCGATGCTGCGGGTACATGGCCCAGCACGAAGTGCGCGTCGGTGACCGTGGCTTCGGTGCCGCCCCAGCCGTAGCAGGCGGGCCCAGGTCGCGCGCCGGCGCTACGCGGGCCGACGCGCAGGATGCCCGCACCGTCGATCGAGGCGATGCTGCCGCCGCCCGCGCCGATGGAGTCCATCTCGATCATCGGCACCTGCAGCGGCATGCGGTAGCCGATCGAATTGTCGATCGACTGGCGCACCTTGCCGTTGACGATCACGCAGACGTCGGCCGAGGTGCCTCCCATGTCGAAGGACACCACCTTGTCGAGTCCCGCGGCGTTGCCGACGGCCGTCGCCGCGCCGACGCCGGCCGCCGGGCCCGACAGGATGGTGGTTGTCGGGTAGCGCTGGGCGATGCGGTGACTTGCCGCGCCGCCATTGGACTGCACCACCATGTAGTCGTGCCGGAAACCGCGCTCGCGCAGGCCGGTATCGAGGCGCTGGAAATAGCGCGTGATGATGGGGCCGACGTAGGCCGCGATGACGGCGGTGGATGAGCGCTCGAATTCGCCGAGTTCCGGATAGATCGCCGTCGAGCGCGCAATGTAGAGTTTCGGCAGGGCCACGCGAATGGCCGCCTCGACGCGCTTCTCGTGCGAATCGTCGGCATAGGAGTGCATGAGCGAGATGGCGACGGCTTCGACGTCGAGGGCGCGCAGCTCCCCGATCATCGTCTGCAGGCCGGCATTGGTGAGCGGCTCGACTTCCTCGCCCCGGGCGCCGATGCGGCCGCCGACCTCGAGCCGGCGGTGGCGCGGCACGAGGGGCGTGAAGCCGCCGGCAAGTCCGTAGGCATTGGGCCGGTCGCGGCGTCCGAGTTCGACCACGTCTCGGAAGCCGCGCGTGGCGATCAGCGCACCCTTTACGCCCTTGCGCTCGATGATGGCGTTGGTGGCCGTCGTGGTGCCGTGGCAGACCTGGTCGAGCGTGCCGAAGGCCATGCCCAGTTCCTCGATGCCGCCGACCACGGCGCGTGACTGGTTGTCGAGCGTGGTCGGCAGCTTGGCGATGCGGACTTCGCCGGACGCGGCGTCGAAGCCGATGCAGTCGGTAAAGGTGCCACCGACATCAACGCCGACAACGCTCAGCGGTCTGTCTCGATTCATCCGGGTTCCTCCGTGATCCGGCCGCGTGCGCGTTGCCGGAGACCCTATTGCCTGCATGTGCCCGTGATGCGCTGCCCGAGCGGGCCCGGATGCGGCGCCCGTTTCGGCATTACTGCAGACACCGGTGCCGCACCGCAACGAGCGCAATCCCCGCCGGACAGTAGCATCGGCCCGGAACCGATGTCAAAGCAGGAGAACGGCCGTTCAATGGCACGGCGGATTGCACGGTTTCATGCCGTGATCTCCGCATGCACAAGCGTCCATCATGCATATCGGATGAAGGCATGGTGCAATGGCCTGCTTCCCGCGCCGAAACCCGCAGCGCAGGCGCCGTGCGCTTTTGCCGGCTGGCGAAGTGAAGTAATATTGCGGCTCACGCAAGCAGCAAACCCGGGGGTTCAGGTCGGGCGGCGAGCCGGGAGATCAGCAGCATTCCGCAGCGTCCAACAGTTGCCGACCGGGGCGGTTCGCCCCTGTTCACCAGCAGATGTCGCCAGGCGGCGAAGCAGCGTGGGTGATCCGGCTGCCGCCCCATATCAGGTCATTCTCAGGAGGAAGCCATGTCCGGCAAGGAAGTCACCCAGCACACCTGGCCGTTCCGGTCGCTCCTGTTTACGCCGGGGCACAAGCCGGACTGGATTCGCAAGGCGACACGCTACGATCCCGACGCAGTCATCCTTGACCTTGAAGACGCCGTGCCGCCGGACCTGAAGGCCAGCGCGCGGCCCGCGGTGAAGGAAGGCATCACCTATCTCAAGTCGGCGGGCATCGGCGCTTTCGTGCGCATCAATCCCTTCGACAAGGGCGGCGCAGACGATGTGGTCGAGATCATGACCCCGGGGCTGACCGCCATCTGCCTGCCCAAGCTTGCCAACCAGGGCCAGATCCGCGAACTGAGCGAGATCCTCGCCTATGCCGAGGGCAAGGCCGGCATACCGCGCGGCACCGTGGACATCGTGGCAATCCCGGAAACGGCCGAAGGACTTTGCGACATCCGCCTGCTGGCCAGCGCCAGCCCGCGCGTGAAGTCGGTCATGTCGGCCATCATCGACCGCGTCAGCGACGACGTGGTATTCACTGGGGACACGGCCGTTGCCGCCGGGTTCATCCCGACCAAGGAGGGCCTCGAGCAGGTCTATCTCACTTCCAAGATGTGCATGGAGTCGCGGGCCGGCGGCGCCATGTATCCGATGGCCACCATCATCGGCACCAAGATCGGTGACGACGATGCCACGCGCAAGATCGCCGCGCGCATCAAGGCCACCGGGTTTACCGGCTGTGCCTGCATCCACCCCAGCCACGTGGCGATTGCGAACGAATACTTCCGTCCGTCTGTCAAAGAGGTGGTTTTTGCCGCCGGCGTGCTCAATGCCATGAAGGACGCCCAGGCCAAGGGGCTGTGGGCGGTGAATTTCAAGGGCATCATGATCGACCAGGCCAACGTGGAAATCGCGCAGCGCACCATTGCCGAGGCGCGGCGCCACGGCATGACCACGCCGGAACTCAGATAGGGACGCTTCATGAGCGCAAGTTTGCCGTTCAGTGGATTGCGGGTGCTCGAACTGGGCACGGTTCTATCGGGTCCGTTCGCGGGCTCGATGCTGGCCGACCTCGGTGCCGAGGTGATCAAGATCGAGACCCCCGGCAAGGGCGACGTGCAGCGCTTTGGCGGGCACAAGAAGAATGGGGTGGCGCCATGGTGGTCGGTGGCCAGCCGCGACAAGCATTGCATCACTCTCAACCTCAAGCATCCCGAGGGCAAGGCCATTTTCGAGAAGCTCATCCGCAGGGCCGACGTGCTGGTGGAGAACTACCGGCCGGGCGCGCTGGAGAAGCTGGGCTTCGGTTGGGACGCGGTCAACGTCATGAATCCCAAGCTCGTCGTGCTGAGCATCAGCGGCTACGGCCGCACTGGGCCGTCGGCCGGGCGCCCGGGTTTCGGCAAGATCGCCGAAGGCCTGTCGGGCGTCGTGACCATGACCGGCCAGCCGGAGGTGCGGCCGCTGTTCATCGGCTTCTCACTGGCGGACACCTGTTCCGGCCTGTTCGGCGTGCTCGGCGTCGCGATGGCCCTGTATGACCGCGACATCAACGGCGGGCGCGGCCACCGCGTGGACATGGGGCTCTACGAACCGCTGTTCCGCATGCTCGACTGCCAGCTGGCGATCTACGCCAAGCTCGGAAAACCGCCGGTGCGCACCGGGTCGAATGATGCCTACGGCTGGGGACTGGACAAATCGCGCCCTCCGTTCTTCTGCGTGCAGGCCGGCAACGGCGAGTGGTTCCTGACCAGCGTGCCGAGTGCGGCGGCGGCGCGCGAGCTGGCGGCGGGGCAGCCGGGAGACAGCGACCAGCAGCGCTTCGCCGCCTGGGCGAAGACGCTGGCGCCCATGGCGCTGCGCGAAGCGTTGTCCAGGGCGGGGGGCGATATCGTGCCGGTGCTCGATGGCCTGAGCCTCGCGAGGAACGACTACATGCGCGCCCGCGGCGATGTGATCGACACCACGGATGCGAAGGCCGGCGACCTGACGGTGCCGGGCTGGATTGCGCCCGCGCCGGCAGACGGGGAGGTGCGGCGCACGTTCAACGACGCGGCGCTGGGCGAGCGCTCGGCGTTCATCCTCGAGCGCGACCTGGGCTATGGCAGCGCGGACATCGACAGGCTCAAGAGCGAAGGGGTTATCTGACATGGGCACTGCCAACAACGCGAGCAACCGGAGTGGCGTTCCGCAGGCCACGGGAACGCCACAGGCATTGGCCGGCGTGACCGTGCTGGAAATCGCCAGCGCGCCCGGCGCCTGTTTCACTGCCAGTCTGCTGGCCGACTTCAACGCCAGAGTTTGGGTGTGCGAGAGCCTGCCCAAGGGTTCGGCCATGCGCGCGCTCGAGCCGCGCGAGTGGTGGTCGATCGCCGCGCGCAACAAGAAGTCGGTCGCGGTGGACCCGGCGGCTCCGGGTGCCGACGAGGTCATCAAGTCTCTGCTGTCGCTCGCGCACGTGATCGTGACTGACGTGGCGCCCGCCGAGCGCGACAAGCATCCCTGGCTGCGCGTCGTCGACAGCCTGTCGCGCAAGCCGCTGCTGGTCGATGTCGTCCCCACCGGGGCGGACCGGCCCGATGC
>VGIE01000024.1 GCA_016867955.1 Betaproteobacteria bacterium | reverse complement strand
CGGCCAAGCGCGGCTACGAGCCGCCCGGCACCCAGGTCCTGGATGACGGGTCGCCAGCCGACTTCAAGGAAAGCTTTCGCTATGGGCCCGATCCCGGGCCGACCCATCCCTATGCCCTGCGCCGGCTGCCCGGATAGCCCAGCGCCCGCAGCCCTTCAAATAAAGCCTTGGTGCCTCGACGCTCACGCTTGTTGCGGTTCCACAAAATCTACAAGCAGTCACACATGACTGGTGCCACCAGCCACAGTGGACGCAGAACGTTTATCACCAAGCTGGCTGACAAAGGGGTGGGTGTGCGTGTTTTGATGGCGATTTGCGGACACAAGCAGCTCCAGACAACTTTGCGTTATATCGAATTAAATCCAACAGTTATGAAAGCAGCTGTGGAGTTGATTTGAATTAATTAATAAACTATGGCGTGCATTGCACTCTGACCATTGGGCTTGCCGCTCGCCAGGCCCGCGCGCTGCATCACGCGGTCGCCGTCTACCTCGACGGCCTTGAACGACCACAGGGACCTGAAGACCGCCGCCTGACCGTCGGTGCAACGGATCGCCCCTTGTGACCACCCCGGGAGCGTGACCCACCCGAAATCGGCAGAGAACGGCCCGTTGACGGCGGCAGAGGGCTCCGCAGCGACCGGCTCCTCCGCGGTCAACGCAGTCGGTCCACCAATTACTTCAAACGGGAACGAGGGGCTGCCTCTTTCCCCGTTCGTTCCCTTCAGAATCTGTTTCCCATCACATAGGTAGCGGCCACTGCGCGTTTGTCGCCGAGCATCATCAGCGCGAAAAAGCGATCCAGAGCGTTCTCACGCAGGCCGGTGCGACGTGCGAGCTGCGGCGTCGCGGCGGGGGCGAGCACGGCGAAGTCTGCCTCCTTTCCCGGCGCGAAGTTGCCGATCCTGTGAGCCAATCCCAGGGCTTGCGCCCCGGCCAGTGTGGCGAGGTACAGCAGTTCCGCCGGGTGCAGGTTGGTGCCGAGCAACTGCTGCACCTTGTAACCTTCGGCCATCGTCGTCAGCATGGAATAACTGGTGCCGCCACCCACGTCGGTGGCGAGGCCCGTCGTGACGCCCGCGGCGCTCGCCTGGCGATAGTCATACAGGCCGCTGCCGAGAAACAGATTCGACGTGGGGCAGAAAGCGGCCGCGGTGCCGCTAGCCGCCATGCGCGCGCGGTCGGCGTCGTCCAGCCAGATGCAATGGCCGTAGACGGCGCGCTCGCGCAGCAGGCCGGCACGGTCGTAGACGTCGAGGTAGCTTCGCGACCCGGGAAACAGCTCACGTGCCCAGGTCACCTCGGATTTGCTCTCGGCAACGTGGCTTTGAATCCAGGTGTCGGGATGTTCACGCGCGAGCCGCCCACAGGCGGCGAGCTGCGCGGGGGTCGAGGTGGGCGCGAAGCGCGGTGTGATGGCGTAGCCGAGGCGTCCCTTGCCGTGCCAGCGTTCGATCAGTGCCTTGCTTTCCCGGTAGGCCGATTCCGCCGTGTCGCGCAGGTACTCGGGGCAATGCCGGTCCATCAGGCACTTGCCGGCGATCATGCGCAGGTTGCGTTGTTCCGCTGCGGCGAAAAACGCCTCGGCCGATTGCGGATGCACGGTGCAAAACACGGCCGCCGTGGTGGTGCCGTTTTCGATCAGTCTGTCGAGAAAGAATGTTGCGACCGCCTCGGCGTGCGAACGCTCGGCGAATTTTCGTTCTTCGGGGTAGGTGTACCGCTCCAGCCAGTCGAGGAGCTGCGTCGCGTGGCTTGCGATCACATCCACTTGCGGGTAGTGGGCGTGGGTATCGACGAACCCGGGCACGACGAGGTGGCCGCGCCAATCCTCGATCTCGATGTCGCCGCCAAGCAAGGGCAGCAGCGTGGCGGCCGGCTGCAGGCCATCGATCAGTCCGTCTCGGATCACCAACAGCCCGTCTGCGAGATCTTCACAGGCAGTTGCACCTGCGCCTGCACCGGGGTCGGCGAGACAGTGCAGAAAATCAGCGCGAATGGCTTTGAGCGTCATCGGAAGTTCCAGCCACGGCAATGATCGATCCGGGCGACTGTGTAGCGCGGCACTTGGGCCCTGCGGGCCGCCCCTCCTGGGAACCTCGCCGCGCTGCTTCCGCGGCCCGCTCTATGGGCCCAGGTGCCGCGCTACGCGCTGGCCCTGCGCCAGGTGGCAGGGCGTCACGCGGCAGCCCGGCGCCGCATGGCAGCGCGTCATTCTATCGGCGAGCGCCAGGTGCCAGGGCGCCACGCCGCTCCGCCGGGCTCCAGCAGCCGATGCAAGCGGGCTACTTGTTGCTGGGCACTTTGCCTTCAACGCCCCTGACATAGAACATGATGCCGGCGATGAACTTGTCGTCGCCCTTCGCGTCCTTGGCGAGCACTTCCTTGCCATCGTTGCCCACCAGCGGGCCGGTCCAGACATTGAACTTGCCTTCCTTGATTTCAGCCTTTTTCTCTTCGGCCATCTTCTTCACGTCTTGGGGCACCATCTCGCCGATTGCTATCACGTCAATGGCGCCCTCCTTCATGCCCCACCAGTTGGTTTCGACCTTCCAAGAGCCTTTCAACGCCTCACCGATGGCTTTCTTGTAGTAGGGCGCCCAGTTGATGATGGCCGAGGCCAGGTGCGCCTTCGGCCCGTAGGCGGTCATGTTGCTGTCCCAGCCAAAGGCGAGCTTGCCCATCTTCTCGGCGGTCTGCAGCACGGCTGACGAGTCGGTATTCTGCAACAGCACGTCGGCACCGCCGTTAATGAGGGCGGTGGCGGCTTCGGATTCCTTGCCCGGATCGAACCACTTGTTCACCCACACCACCTTGGTCTTCACCTTCGGGTTGACGCTTTGCGCACCGAGCGTATAGGCGTTGATATTGCGTACCACCTCGGGAATCGGAATCGAGGCGACGAAGCCCAGCGTGTTGGTCTTGGTCATCTTGCCGGCGATGATGCCCGCGACGTAGGCACCCTCGTAGGCGCGTACATCGTAGGCACGCATGTTATCGGCAGTCTTGTAACCGGTGGCGTGTTCGAACTTCACGTCCTTGAACTCGGTGGCGACTTTCAGCATTGGCTCCATGTAGCCGAAAGTGGTGCCGAAGATCAGCTTGTTGCCTTGCGTGGCCATGTCGCGAATGACGCGCTCGGCATCGGCGCTCTCGGGCACGTTCTCGACGTAGGAGGTCTTGATGCGGTCGCCGAATTCCTTTTCCGCCTCCTTGCGGCCGGTGTCGTGGGCGAAAGTCCAGCCGCCGTCGCCGACCGGGCCAACGTAGGCGAAGGCCACCTTGAGCGGCTCTGTTTTCGGGGCTCCAACGGCCTTGGCGGCGGGTTTGGGTTCTTCCTTGCCGCAACCGGTGACGAGAATGGCTGCTGCCACCATGCTGCCAAGAAACAGCGATCTGCGTGCATTCAACATCTGGAGACTCCTCTGGAAAATGATCAATGGCGATCGGAACGGAAATACCTGCAGGAAGCGGTGAAAAGCAAAGTGATTATAGATCTCATGACATCGATTTCTGCTGCAAAACACGGTACAGGCGCATGATTCGGACGCGGCTTTGTGCGGTCCTGGCAACCGATTCGCAAGAGATCTGATGGCTGCCAGGCGTCACTCGATGATTGTTCTCAAGGGTGAAAGGGTTTCCCCAGACTCGCGGGCATGTTGAGTCGGATGAACGCCGGATTGCGCGAAATCAGGGCCAGGACCACGATGGTTGCAATATAAGGCATCATGGAAAGCAATTGTGAGGCAATTTCTATTCCCTCGGCCTGCAACGCAAACTGGATCATGGTGACACTGCCGAACAGATACGCGCCCAGCGCCACCCGCCACGGCCGCCAAGTGGCAAAAGTGGTGAGCGCCAGCGCGATCCAGCCGCGTCCTGCCACCATGCCCTCGACCCACAGCGGCGTATAGATCAGCGACAGGTAGACGCCGGCCAAACCGCAACATGCGCCGCCGAAGGCCACGGCGCCAACGCGAATGGCCCGTACCGAATAGCCGATGGCGTGCGCCGATTCCGGCGATTCGCCGACCGCGCGGATCACCAGGCCCAAGCGGGTGCGCGCCAGCATCCAGGCCACCACTGCGGTGAGCAGCAGCGCGAAATAGACCATCGGATGCAGCTTGAAGAAAGCGGCGCCGAAAAACGGAATGTCGGCAAGCAGCGGGATTTCGAACGTCGTCTTGAACGGCACCGATTTGCCCACATACGACAATCCGGCAAACGCCGACAGGCCTGCACCAAAAAGGGTCAGTGCGAGCCCGGTGGCGTATTGGTTGGTGACCAGCCCGATGGCCAGGGCAGAGAAGATCAGCGAGAACAGCATGCCGGCCACGGCGCCGGCGATGAGCCCGGCAGCCGGACTGCCGGTAGCAAAACCCACTGCGAAGCCGGCGACGGCAGCAATCAGCATCATCCCCTCGGCGCCAAGGTTCACCACGCCAGAGCGTTCGTTGACAACCAGACCAATTCCGGCGAGCAGCAGCGGTGTGCCGGCCGAGAGCGTGGCTGCGATCAGGGGTGCCAGTTGCTCCAACTCAGACTCTCCTCAGGCGGTAATGGATGAAGGTGTCGGCGGTCAGCAACGACAGCAGCAACATGCCCTGGAACACCCCGGTGATCGCCGCAGGCAGCCCGAGACGCGACTGCGACAGTTCACCGCCGATGTAGATCAGTGCCATGACGAACGCGGCGAACACGCAGCCGCCCGGATGCAGGCGGCCGAGCCACGCGACGATGATGGCGGCGAAGCCGTAGCCGGAGGAGAACTGCGGTGTCAGTTGGCCCAGCGGCCCGGCCACCTCGAGTGCCCCGGCGAGCCCGGCCAGCGCCCCGCAGATCAGCAGCGACATCCAGATGCCCTCGCGTGCCGAGAACCCAGCAAAGCGGGCGGCGAGCGGTGCGTGCCCGGCCACCTGCAGCCGAAAACCCGCTTTGGAGCGGGCGACAAATATCCAGATGACAACAAGGGCGAGGAACGCAATGACAATGCCCCAGGTGAGCCGCGTTCCGGGCACCAGCTTGGGCACCATCGCCACCGCGTCGAATGTCTTGCTGTAGGGGAAGTTGAAACCCTTGGGGTCCTTCCATGGGCCGTTCACGAGATAAAGCAGCAACAAGCCGCCGACATAACTCAGCATCAGGCTGACTAGAATCTCATTGGCGTTGAAGCTGTCGCGCAGCCATGCAGTGATTGCCGCCCAGGCCATGCCGCCGGCCATGCCGGCCAGCAGCACCAGCAGAAAGTACCCGGGTATCGAAGCCGGCGACGCCAGCAACGCCACGCCGCCAGCGACGATGCCGCCCACCACCAGTTGACCTTCGGCGCCGATATTCCACACGTTGGAGCGGTAACACAGGGCCAGACCCAGCGCACACAGCAGCAACGGCACCATTTTCAATCCCACTTCGGTGAGGCCTCGCACCGTCTCGAGGGGCGTGATGAAGAACACTGTCAGGCCGGCAACCGGATTCTTGCCCAGCGTCGCGAACAGTATCGAACCGAATACCACCGTGGCGAGAAGCGCGATCACCGGTGCGGCGTAACCCATCAGCGTCGACGGAATGGGGCGCGCTTCAAGCCGCAGCAAGGGTGTCTCCCGTGTTGCGCGTGCCGCCCATTAGTTCGCCGATGCGTTCCACCGTGGCCTCGCGCACCGGTATGCGCTCCGACAGGCGGCCGTTGGCAATGACGTACAAGGCGTCGCAGATTTCGAATAGTTCTTCAAGCTCTTCGGAGACCACCAGCACCGCGGTACCGGCATCGCGCAGCGCCACGATCCCCTGGCGGATCTGCGAGGCGGCGCCGACATCGACGCCCCAGGTGGGTTGCGAGACCACGAAGACCCTGGGATCCTTGACGATCTCGCGGCCAACGGTGAACTTCTGCAGATTGCCGCCCGACAGGCTTTTGGCGGGAGCAGCGGTGCCCGCCGCCTTGACGGCAAAGCGCTCGATGATGTTTTGCGCCAGGCGCGTGGTGGCCGCCGTGGAAATCAGGCCGTGTCGGGTGAGGCCGCTGTCGTTGGTCAGCAGCGTATTGAGATCGAGGCCCATCGCAGGCACTGCGCCGCGTCCGAGGCGCTCTTCCGGGACGAAGGCGAGGCCCAGCTTGCGTCGTGCGGTCACCGGCAGGGCGCCGATGCCCGTCGCGCCGATACGAATCGAGTTCGTCGGGGCGCGCGGGTCTTCGCCGGAGATCAGTGCCAGCAGTTCATTCTGGCCGTTGCCGGAGACGCCGGCGATGCCGACAATTTCGCCCTGGCGCACGGATAGAGAGATCGTCCGCAGGGTCTTGCCGGTGGGCTCGAGCGGCGGCATGTCAAGCCCTTCTACCACCAGCAGTTCGTCACCGGCTGTCCGCGTCGTGCCGGTGGCGCGTGGCGGCTCGGCGCCGATCATCATGCGCGACAGGCTGGCAACGGTCTCGGCCCGCGGGTCGCAATCGCCGGTGACGCGCCCGCCGCGCATCACCGTGGCGCGAGAGCACAGCGTGCGCACTTCTTCGAGCTTGTGGCTGATGTAGAGAATGGCCACGCCCTCCTCGGAGAGCCGGTGCAGCGTGGCAAAGAGTTTTTCCACCGCCTGCGGTGTCAGCACCGAGGTGGGCTCGTCCATGATGAGCAGCGAGGGCTGCTGCAACAGGCAGCGGATGATCTCGACCCGCTGGCGTTCGCCCACCGACAACGAGTAGACATGTTGCTCCGGATCGACCGGCAGGCCATAGCGATCGCCCATGGCACGGATGTCGATTGCGAGTCGGGTGCGGTCGGTGTGTCCGGGCAGGGCGAGGGCGACGTTTTCGGAGACGGTGAGGGTATCGAACAGAGAAAAATGCTGAAACACCATGCCGATGCCCAGGCGCCGCGCCTGGGCCGGCGAGGCAATTTGCACGCGCTCGCCGTTCCAGCGGATTTCACCCGAATCCGGGCGCGCCGCGCCGTAGACGATTTTCATCAGTGTCGATTTGCCGGCGCCGTTCTCGCCGATGAGGCCATGAATTTCGCCCGGTGCCACGCGCAGCGACACCCGGTCGTTGGCAAGCACACCGGGATAGCGCTTGCTGATGCCCTCGAGCTGCAGGCGTGCCGGGGCCTCAATCATGCAGGGGGCCAGAGCGCAGGATCGTCATCCAGGGACGCATGCTTGGTCAGTGAGAAAAATGGCATCGATCATCTATCTGCGGCGGTAGCCAGACGATACTTCTCCAGTTCGGCTTCAGGGTAAGCAGGGGAAGTCAAGATTCTCATCGCGATCCACCGGAAGACGTGATCTCACTCACCCACTCCATATCAATTCGTATTATCAATATATTCGGCAAACAAATGAACCGTTGAGCTCTTCTTGTCGAGCAAGGCAGTATTCTGCCCTACACCGACTCCTTCCTACTATCCCAATTGTCGGAATTCAGCAGGGCCTCCAATCGGGACCGTGGCTGCGGGCGAGGTACCGGCCTTACAAGGAATCCGCGGTCAACGTTGCGATGATGTTCCATTACCCGGGACAGTCGGTCGAAGTTCCTTTTTCAGCCGCCGTAACTCTATTGCGCACCGATGCCAATCGGCAATCGCCACCTCACCTGTGCTCCCACCGGCGCGGAGGCCGACCATCGGATCATGGCAAGGGTGAGGACCATGATCAAAGGTGCTGCCAAGGTATAGGAAATCAGGATTGACCGAACTCGTGGGCCACGAGCAACGCGGAGCGCCCCCTTTGGGCCATCTCGTGTGTACCCATTGAGCGTGCCGTCACTAAGACAACCGTTTTCGGACGGCGCAAAGTTCACCCCAAGCTCTGCTGGTAAATCAAGCCACTCTCCTGGCCCCCTGGCAAATGGCTCGCGACCCCTTGATACTCAGGGAACGAAGCGGCCCCAGTGATTTCGTCTACTTGAACTGCGTTCAACCGGCCGATTGCAAGTTCGATGTGAACACGAAATATCTCCGCAATGGTGGCTGCAACGCGCTTGGGCGGATCGCGGAAAAAGGTCAGCCATGGACATGCGAGCCGTCGGTGGCGAACGCGTGCCGTCGCTTCCTGCGCGCGCGGCATCAGCGGCTGGGGTTCCTCGTGTTGCTCCTGATCGGCCCGCCGTTTCAGCGGGTGCGGTTCCCGTTCCAGCCGAGATTGCCCGACATGCCTTCCATGGCATCGCCGTTCACGCGTCCCGTTTAGGTGGTCTTGCCTGCGGTAAGCGTGATCTGGTCCCCGCGCAGTCGGCCGGTGACCGCGGTGGTGCCGGTCGGCCCGCGCAGCGAGCCGCTCAGCATCTGGAACTGCTGGGTCAGCGTCAGCTCGCCGAACGTGGTGCGCCAGGTGCCCGCAGCCCTTGCCGGAACGACCCAGAAGTGCGCGATGCACCAGGCGTTGCAGTTTTCGCGGGCATCCAGCGTAAAGGTCTCGTCATCCTGCCACTCGCCCATGGTGAACGTGTTGGACACCACGCGCGTTTCGGGCTTGAGCGCGAGGATCTGCGGGCGCAGCTTCAGGTTGAGCTGGGGCAGCAGAAACAGCGTGATCACCGTGGCCTGCGAGAAATCGCTCTCGAAGATATCAGCCTTGGCGAAGGTTGCGCGTCCGGCGACGCCGTCCTTCTCTGCATTGCGCTTGGACAGTTCCACCAAGTCCGGGTTGTATTCGATGCCATGGGCACGCGCGCCGCGCTTGGCCGCGGTGATCACTGTGCGGCCATCGCCCGAACCGAGGTCGATGACGTAGTCGTTCTCCGTGATCCTGGCCATGTCGAGCATCTTGTCGACGAGCGACTGCGCGGTAGGCACCCAGACGACGTCCTTGCCCGCCCGGCCGACTTCGGGCTTGTACTCGGCCGAGGGCGCGGATGACTGGGCAAAGGATGCCGATGCGGCCAGGCAAAGGCTGAATGCCAGCAGGACGTGGCGAGCGTGGCGGACAATGGGGGCGGTACGCATGAAAGCCTCTTGGGTTGTTGGGAATTCAGCCCCGCAACACTAGCGGATTCCGGCGCGGACAACGAATGCACATTGTCCCGGGCTGCGTCACGCCGCGGCCCGTCGCAGGCTGCGTGCTATCGTACGGGCGACGCTGCCAGCCGTTCGCCGCAGCGCCTGCGGTCAGCGCCCAACGCGCCCGGTCGAAAGCCGCGATCACTGGACAGGCAATGAAATTCTCGACCCATAGCGTCCCCTTCGATGCAGGCAAGCGCGGCGCGCCACTGCCCAGGCTTCATGCGGTCGCGCCGGACGCGGAGAAGTGAGCCCCGCCGCGCCGGCGGGCGCCCGCGCCACGCGGCGCCCCCTGGTCCTCGCCGCCATCGTCATGGCAATGTTCATGGCCGCCATCGAAGGGACCATCGTCGCGACCTCGATGCCCAGCATCGTCGCCAAGCTCGGCGGCGTGCAACTCTACAGCTGGGTGTTCTCGTCCTACCTGTTGATGCAGGCGGTCACCGTGCCGATCTACGGCAAGCTCTCCGACCTGTTCGGGCGCAAGCGCGTGTTCGTCGCCGGCATCCTGATGTTCCTTGCCGGCTCGGTGCTGTGCGGCTTTGCCTGGTCGATGCCCTCGCTGGTTGTGTTCCGCTTTCTGCAGGGCGTTGGCGCGGGGGCGGTGCAGCCGCTGGCGATCACGCTGGTGGGCGACCTCTACGCCATCGAGGAGCGCGGCCGGACGCAGGGCTACGTTGCCGGCGTCTGGGGCCTGTCGTCCATCATCGGCCCCCTCGGCGGCGCGCTGATCGTGCAGCACCTGCACTGGTCGTGGATCTTCTGGATCAATGCGCCGTTCGGGCTGGCCTGCATCTTCCTGGTGACGCGCTACCTGCACGAGGACGTGTCTCGGCGGGCGCGCAGCATCGACTATCCCGGCGCAGCGCTGCTGCTGGTTGCCGTGTCGGCCCTGATGCTGGGGCTGACCCACGGTGGCGACTGGGGCGCGGCGGAGCTCGCCAGCCTTGGCGCGGTCGCGCTCGTGTCCTGGGCGCTGTTCATCGTGCAGCAGCGGTGCGCGGAGGATCCGATCATGCAACCGGGCCTGTGGCGCAACCGGCTCATCGCGCTGGCCAACGTGGCGACCCTGACGGCCGGCATTGTCATGATCGGCCTGATCGGCTTCCTGCCGACCCTCGTGCAGGGCGTGCTGGGCGGCTCGGCACTGGTGGCGGGGTTCGCGCTTTCCGCCATGTCGATCGGCTGGCCCATCGCATCGGTCATTACCGGGCATGTGATCGTCCGTGCGGGGCCGCGTCGCCTGGTGCTGCTGGGCGGGTCGGTGCTGCTGGCGGGCAGCATCGCGGTGGCGCTGTTTGCCGCGCACGGGCCATTGACAGCCGGGCTTGGATGCATGGTGGTCGGCATCGGCCTGGGCACGCTCAACACCACCTTCATCGTCTCGGTGCAGACCAGCGTGGCCTGGGCGCAGCGCGGCGCGGCCACCGGCACCCACATGCTGATGCGCATCCTCGGCAGCGCGCTGGGCGCGGCCATCTTCGGCGGCGTGTTGAACGTCTCCATGCAGCGCTTTCTCGCCGAACGCGCTGCCGAAGCCAGCATCTCCCTCGACAGCATCCAGGGGCTGCTCGCCGGGGGCGCGCACGCAGCGCCGGCTGTCGCGCTGTCCAGCCCGCTGTCTGCATTGTTGCAGGAAGGCCTGTCATCCAGCCTGCAGCTGGTGTTCTGGGGCGTGGTGGTTTCATCGGCCGTCACGCTGGCCGTGGTCTCCGGCATGCCGGCGGTACGACTCGGCGGCGCGGCGGCTTCTGCCTCCTCCTCGCCCAATCCCCCGATACGCTGAGTTGTCCCGGCCGGGCAGCGCTTATACTTTGTTCCCAATCAACCCTGAAGCCGCCCGTCGATCCGTCTCGCCTTCAACCGAACCCGGCGGTGCGGGTGCCCCCGAGCAGGCGCTTCGCGAAAGCGAGGAGCACTTCCGCGCGCTGGTCGAGAACATCGGCGATGTCGTTTCCCGATACGACCGCGACTGCCGCTTCCTGTACGTCAATCCGGTTTGCCACCGTTACACGGGCCTTCACCCCGAAGCCTTCATCGGCAAGACCCACGACGAAGTGGGCATGACGCAGGAGGGCTGGCGCTGGGACGAGGTGATCCGGCGCGTCTACCAGAGGGGACAGCCCGAGGAACACAAACGCACCGTCCAGCTGTCGGGCGGCAGCTTTGCCTTTCACTGGCGCGTGTTCCCGGAGTTCGGGCCGGAGGGCTCCGTGCGCGGCGTGGTCAGCGTGGCGCGAGACGTCACCGGTCATGAGAGGATCGCCCGGCAACTCTCTCAGCAGTCCAAGCGCCTTCGGGCGGTGTCGCGCCGGCTGGTCGAGATCCAGGAAGCCGAGCGCCGGCGCCTGTCGGGCGAGCTGCACGACCTGCTCGGGCAGAACCTCACCGCGCTGGGCATCAATCTCGACATCGTGCGTGGCGAACTGCCGGGCAACGTGGCGCGGGGAGTGCTCGACCGCGTGACGAACATGCGCGCCATCGCGGGAGAAATGGTGGACACGGTGCGCATGATGCTCTTCGACCTGCGCCGGCTTCGCTCGACAGCTACGGGCTGGCCGGTGCCCTGCACAGCTACGCCCAGGTCTTCAAGGAGCGCACCAGTTTCGACGTGCGCGTCCTCATCCGCGGCGCGGAAGTGCGCCTCGACGCGGAGCTGGCGCTGTCGCTGTTCCGCATCGTGCAGGAGGCGCTGCAGAATGCCGCCAAGCACAGCGGCGCCGAAGGGGCCCTGGTCAAGCTGAACGGTGAGCCGGGGCTGGTGCGCCTGGTCATTGAGGACAGCGGCTGCGGCTTCCTCACCGACGTCGAGCGCCGCGGCAACTATCGCGGCTACGGCCTGATCCTCATGTAGGAGCGCGCCGACGCGATCGGTGCGAGCCTGCGCACGGAATCGCGCCCAGGCGAAGGCACGCGTATCATTGTCGAGATGGCGAGGAACGATGACGATACGACTGCTGCTCGCTGACGACCACGCCATCGTGCGCGAAGGCGTCAGCGACCTGCTGTCCGCGCAGACGGACATCGAGGTCGTGGGCGGGGCCGAGACGGCCTTGCAGGTCGTGGCCCTCAGCGTGCAGCTGAGCCCCGACATCGTGGTGATGGACATCAGCCTGCCCGGCTTGAGCGGCATCGAGGCAACGCGGCAGGTGGTCGAGGCCGCGCCCTCTACACGGGTGCTGATCCTGTCGATGCATTCCAGCGCGGAGCATGTCTACCAGGCCTTCGGCGCCGGCGCCATGGGTTATGTGCTCAAGGAGGCGGCCGGAACGGAACTGGTGACGGCGGTGCGCACCGTGCATGCCGGGCGCACTTACCTGAGCACACGGCTGCCGCACGAGGTGATGGACCGCTACTTCCTCGATCGCGCCACCTCCAGCCCCCTGCAGAGCCTCAGCATGCGCGAGCGCCAGGTGCTGGAACTGGTTGTCGAGGGCTATTCCAGCACCGAGATCGGCGCTTCGCTGTCGCTCTCGCCCAAGAGCGTGAACACCTACCGCAGCCGCATCATGCGCAAACTCAGCATCGGCGACCTGCCCGGGCTGGTGAAGTTTGCGATCCGGCACGGGCTCACCTCGTACTGACCCTGCAGCGAGGCGCCGCGCCGAGGGCGGGCGATCCTTTCGCGCATGCCTGCCTG
>VGIE01000023.1 GCA_016867955.1 Betaproteobacteria bacterium | reverse complement strand
TTCTGCCGCTGCGTTTGCCGCCGCCTTCTGAATGGTCAGCATTTCGGCAGGTGTCTTGGCGATCTCGGATGCCAGTTCGAACACGGCGCTGTCGAGCTGCCCGGCAGGGACCGCGCGGTTGATCATTCCCATCTGCGCGGCTTCTGCCCCGGTCACCGCGCGGGCGGTAAACAGCATTTCCTTGGTATGGCGTATGCCCGCGGTTAGCGGCCAGAGCCCATGGTCCGGGGCAAGGCCGAAAATCCGCGCTTCCGGCTGGCCAAACAGCGCGTCCTGGGCGGCAACAACGAGGTCGCATTCCATGGCGACCATCAGCCCGCCTGCGAGACAGTGGCCGTGGACTTGGGCAATGGTGGGCTTCGCGCATTCCCAGAGCCGGCGCCATGTGGCCATTTCGCCCAGCACCCAGTGCAGTCCCTGGGCGGAAGTCCGGGAGCGGGACGGCTTGGTGCCGATGGACTCCGCTGGGCTAAGATCATTGCCCGCACAGAACGCCTTGCCAGCGCCGCGCACGACGATGACGCGGACAGCGTCGTCGCTCAGCAACTGGTCGAGCGCCGCATCGAATGCGTCCTTCAGCGCTGCGGAAATCGCGTTGCGCTTTTCAGGGCGATTCAGCACAAGATAGCCGATGCGCCCGCGCCGCTCGGTCAGGACCAATGGGCTGGCGGTCACTTGGCGCGCCGCAGGCTGGAGGACAAACCGGCCGCCGAATTGCGGCGAACGGTGAAGGGCATGCGTGGGCGCCCGTCTGCCCCGAGGAATCCGGGGCGAAACACCTGCCACCGTTCTGTTTCTTCGAGCGTGAGCACGGGCGCCATGGGTGCGCCAGTCGCCATCGCGCGTTCCAGGAGTTCCTTGCGGTCGAGTGCGGCCAGTTCGGCCTCCAGCAACGGGCGCACCTTGCTGTCGTCTTCGGACAGCGTGAACGGATTCTGGAATGGCTTGTCCTTGGACCACTCGGGGTTCCCCAGGGCGTTGAGTATCGCCAGCCAGTCCGGCCGGGAACGGGCCTGCACTGCGAGGAAGCCATCCCGGCAAGGGAAGAACCCCTGCGGAAACACGCCGCCATGTTCAACCGCCACTCGGCCATTTCGCCGCCAGCCGTAGGGAACGCCGGCGTGATTGCCGGAGTTTTGCTCGGCAAACGCCCTCAGGGCATCGGCGGCAGACACATCGATCCTGGTAGGGACTTCACCGGACTCGGCATTGGTTGCGACCAGCAGTCCCAGCGCCAGGCTGGCGCCGAACAGGCCTGCCCATTTTTCGGCAATGTGGGCGGGTAGCACGCCCGGGGGGCCGTCCGGTTCGCCGATGACGGTCGACACGCCCGAAACCGCGCAGGCAAGATCGCCCGTGCCAGGGCGACCCACTTCGAAATCCCACATCCAGATTTGCGTGAGGGCAGGTATGCCGGCTGAAGCGGCACGAGCGGTCGCTCGGTCACGGGGATTTGCACTGTGGTCTTGGGTATCACCGCTGATGAAAACCGCCAGGGGAGAAGGATTCAGTTCGGCGGCGGCATCCACCGACTTGACGCCCACCAGCGTGGCGCCGAACTGGGCCAGCCAGCGCACCGCATGCAGCATCGAGCGGTTGCTGCCAACGACCGCGAACCGTGGCGCCCCCACGGACAACGAGCGGTCATTCGTCGTCTTCGATTCAACGTTCTTCATGGCCGGCCCGCATCGCTGGACTTCATCGCTTGCGCTTCGAGCGACTCGTATTGCTCCGGCTTCCAGCCGAGCAGGGTACCCAATACATAGGCATTGCCCTCTCCCAGTGTCGGGGCGGTCTTGCGCAGCGGCGCGCGGCTGCCATCGACCCACCAGGGCGCCGCAACGATATTCTCCGCCCCCGTCATGGGATGGACGGTCGGGATCAAGGTCCCCGATAGCGCGGAGCCTGCACCGAACTCCAACGGCTGCTCAATGACCCGAATCGCCTTGGCGCCAATGCCCTCGAACGCGGCAATGGCCAAATCGGCGGGCAGGGTCGTGGCAGAGGCGCGCACGCGCTCGAAGTCTGCATCGCTCGTCCCGGCGCTCAACGCGACGCAAAGGTGCTGTGCATCGCCCGTCGGCACGACGCGCGAACTGCCGGCAGGCAGCTCTCCACCAGAACCTAGCGACTCTCCAATCGCCGCTATGTCCTTGTCATCGTCATCGCTGACATGGGCGGCTGCTTCAAGTTGCGAGACTTCGATGTGCGATCCCCGACCCGTTCGACGGGCCTCGAGCACCCCGGCAATCGCGGCGATCAGTCCGTAGCATGCTGCGTTGGGGTCGGAGGCAACAAAGGTGGGTGAGCCGAGGAATCCACCGGTGCGTGGATCGACCACTTTCGCCTCCACCCCGGAAAGCGACGACAGCGCAAGCCCGTAGGCACGCATGTCTGCCAGCCGTGAGGTCGATCCGAACCCGGCCAGGGATAACAGCACGATCGCCGGATTCGCCGCGCTCAGCGCATCGTAGCCAGCGCCAAGGCGATCGATGGTTCCATAGGTGAAATTTTCGATGACGAGATCGGATTTGCGCGCCAGATCGATCAGGGCGTCCCTGTGGACCGGGTCCTTGAGGTCGAGCGTTACGCCGGTCTTGTTTCGATTGAGGCCATGGAAGGACTGCGACATTTCTCGACGAATCCGCTCGGGCACCTTACCCGTGAGCCGCTCGACGCCGCGCGTACGGTAGAGATCGAAGCGCTTGTACCACTCGACCTTGATGACTTCGGCGCCCAGGTCGGCGAGCAACTGGCCGACCAAGGGGCCGGACCAGACCCAGCACAGTTCGATGACGCGAACGCCCTTGAGCAGCAGCGCAGTACTCATGCCGCCTGCTCGAGGCGCCGCGTGTCCGGGGAGCGGTTGTGACCGCTCCCCGCCACCTCCAGTGACCTAAGCATGCGCGGATCAGGCCGCGCCGGCTACGCGGATGCGGGTGTCATCCTGGAACTTCGGGAAGACCTCGTCGGCAAAGCGACGCAGCACTCGCTTGTTCTGTTCGCGGCTGTTCTGCGGCGGGAAGTGCAGGATCAGCGAGGTCGCGCCAGTGGTTTCCTTCATGTACTGGATCTTCTCGATTACCGTCTTGGACGACCCATAGATGATCGTGTCCTCGCAAAGGTCGGAATAGTCGGCCGCCTGGTACTTGTCCTTGATCTCCTGCGACAGCGTTCCCAGGTAGCCTGAGGTCGAGGAGGTCGTGAACGATTTCACATGCCGCACCACCGCCGCGCCGGCCTCCGCCTTGGCCTGTGCATCGGTCTCGGCCACGTACACCATGCGCCCGATGCCAACCGAGCCGTGCCCCGGGTTCTTGTTGTAAGGAGCTTTCGTCAACTGGCACTGCTCCCGGAAGTACTTGGTCTTCTTGGCCAATTCCTTCATCGGCGTGAGCGTCGAGGTCAGCAGGCCCAGGCCGTAGCGCGCGCACAGCGCAATCGATTCGTCCGAGGCCGCTCCCAGGTACATGGGGGGGTGCGGTGTTTGCACGGGGTGCGGCAGTACTTCGTAACCGTCCACGATGTTGATGTCAGGCAGGTGCACACCTTTATGTACGATCCGATGGTCGTGAAAGAGCTTCATCATCACTTCAAGCGCTTCGGCCTGGTAGGTGCGCCGGTTCTCGAAATCCGCCCCAAGGGCATCGAACTCGTGCCGCCGGTAGCCTGAGCCGATTCCGAAGGCGATCCGGCCATTGGTCAGAATGTCGACGAAGGATATGTTCTCGACCAGTCGCACCACGTTGTGCAGTGGCACCACCATGACGCCGCTGCACAGCGTGATGCGCTTGGTCAAAGGCGCAAGATAGGCAATGTAGGTGAGGGGATCAGGCAAGATGCCATAGCCTGTGCTGGCGTGGTGCTCGGCGATCCAGACATAGTCGTATCCGATCTTGTCGGCCTCGATGATCTCCTGCGTGACGCGCTCGTGCACTTGGCGGTATGGATAGACTTCCTTGTCCTTGTCCGGCTGGGACAACTCGATAATTCCGAACTTCATGGGACTCATCCTTTCCAGGGCAAATCGGATTCTTCCAAGGTGTCCTGACAAATGCTTCGCATCTGTATCAAGCTGGGCCGCGATGCGTCAGCTCAAGCCGGACATTGGTGGATTGCAGGTCTCTCGGCTGGGAATATTACTCGATCATCGCCGTACTGGGGCCGCCCTTCTAGGCGCCCGTGGGAATGACAGTGCCAATGCTCATTTGTTCGCGCTCGTTGTACGGGGCATGCATGGGACCGTCCCGGGACATCATGACATAGTGCGGTTCGATAGGGCGGAAGTTGGTAAAAGCAAGGCCGCCCTGATCCACGCCAAAGGCGTAGGTCGTATTTGCGTCCACGGCCAGGGCCGTCCCGGGCTTGAGGATCCGGCGCCCGACGATCATGCCGCCCTTGACGACGAAAATGATCTCGTCCTCGGGATGAAAGTGGGGAAGGCTCTGCGGGCGCGGATTCACGATTTCGGACTTGTGCAGCCACAACTCGCAGTTGGGGCACTGCGAGTCGAGCCAGAAAGTAGTGGTCACGTCGTATTGCTCGTTCTTTACCTTGAGGAGGCCGTCCCGATCGGATACGTGCACATGGCCGCCAGGTCGCGAGTCCTGCATCGGGTGTGGAATTCTGCTGTGATAGTGCAGGAGTGTTGCGCCATTTTCACCGGCTTGAACGACTGCATTGGCGCCGTGCTCTATGCAGATGACGGCATCAGTACTCGTAGTCCGCCCACCGACGTTGGCAGCGCCCTTCCAGACGTGGAGCACATGACCGACGTTCGGTGAATTCCATTGAATACTCGCGCCGGACTTCAACTCGTGCATCCAGAGCCATAGCGGGCGATCCGGCCCGTGAATCATGGCGCGCGTTTGCAATGAACCTTGCGCGGATAGCCCTGCCAGGCCCGGAAACTCCCCCAGGCCTACTTCCTCTGCGCTGACGATGTTTATGTGACCCACAGTCCTCCCTCCCTAGCTGTGATGTTCCAATAGGTTGTTTCTGTTCAATCGGTCTGAGTTTGAGAGACTGGAAGGTGCGACCCGTTCCGCATCTTTCAAAGGATCAGCAGGATGAACAACGTGGAATGAAGCGGCTTGCAAACAGGATCCCGAGCATTGGCGCGACCCCAACCTCCTGGAAGAACGGATACACAAATGATCGAACGTGCCAGATCGCTACTACTGCACCGGAACCACACAGCTCGCGTTGCGGGCAGTCTTTCCCCTGCGCCGCACGACCTGCCGCATCTCATTCACGTAATCCGAGCGCTCGATCATCATCTTCCTCAGTTCCGTGCACTGCTCATAAGGCATGGTCGGGGCGCTCTCCGGAAGCGTGACGTCCATGCGCTCCATGCAATCATAAATGACATGTGGTGCCACGGCTTCGCCGATGCTCCTGCCCACAGCAATCAAGCCATGCCAGGGGATGACGATGGCGACATGCTTGTTGCCCAAGGCAGGGCCGACTGCCTTGAAGTCGTCGTTCGGGCTGATGACCGTTCGTTCATAGAACGGGGGTCGAGACATTATTGAAAATTCTCGGCGGTCGACCGAATGCCGCTTGCGCCGTGCTGCAGAAGCCGTGCGAGTGCAGGACCGAATGGACATCGCTGCTCTGTTTGTAGATGCCGTGGTGAAAGTCAATGCCTTTGCTGGGGACATGATCCGAATCGATGACCTTGCCATCGATGTCGATCATGGTGGCGTCCTCAAGCTGCATTTCCTCGAAGGTCCGGTCGAAGACATGCGAGTATTAGAACGGCTCGCTGGGGATGCGCACCGACACATGCCCGCCCACGCCGGCGCCCAGTCCATGCGCAGCCAGCCCGCGGCATGCCTCCAGCACTTGTTGACGCAGCAGTTCATTCCCGACGGGCATGTTTTTCTTCTCGAGACGTTTTACGATCCCACGATTCAGATCAGTTTGGGTGGCCAGGAAGCGAAGTTGGCCGACGTCCTTTTGGTTGTGAGAACTAATTGCACGAGGCCGCAATCAGAGCATGGATTAGGGTTATTTTCCAGCCACCTTGAACGTCAATGTGAAGCAGCGTCTTGTTGACGCCATTGTGCGATGTCCTCACAATGTGCGGCCTCACGGGCGGCAAGGTTCCGATGCGTCTGCGTGTGTGGTCCGATCAATGCTGAGGCGTGAGGCCAAGTGCATAGGGGGAAGGCGGTGAGCTGGGGAACGATTACCGAGGGAAAAATCGCGGAAGCGGCAACACTGATCGGCGTGCCGCTGCGGCGCGAGCGCATGCAATGGATCGAGACGGCTTCGCGGGACACGATCCGGCACTTCGCCTGGGGCATCGGCGACAACAATCCCCTGTGGCTCGACCGCGATTACGGGGCTGCGTCGATCTGGAAAACGAACCTTGCGCCGCCGTGCATCCTCTACGCGGTGGACAGCACCATCGTTGCCCCCAAGCTGCAGGGCGTGCAGTGGGTCTACGCCGGAACGGACTGGACCTGGTTCGAGCCGATCCGTCTCAACGACAGTTTTCGCGTGGAGGCGAGGTTGCTGCGGCAGGAGCGCAAGTCCGGTCGGCGCTTTCCGCTGTGGGTGCTGCAGTCGGGCGAGGTGCGTTATTTCAACCAGCATGAGCGGCTGATTGCGATCGCCATCGGCCACTGTGCGCGCACGCCGCGCGGCGACAAGCTCACCGAAGCGCGCGGGGGCAAGCCCACGGAAGCGGTACCGCCCCACAAGTACACGGCTGCGGAAATCGACGACATCGAAAGGCAGGTGCTTGCCGAGCCGCGCACCGGCGACAAGCCTCTGTACTGGGAGGACGTGGAGATGGGCAGCGATATTCCACCTGTTGTCCGGGGGCCGCTCAGCATCATCGACGTCATGGCCTGGTATTCCGGGCAACAGGGTGCGCAGCCCTACGGTGGGGTGCATGGCGACGCCATCCGCTATCGCCAGCGCCACGCCGACTATCATGTCAACGAAGCAACCGGCACCAAGGAGGCGGCGGGGCGCGGGCACCTGGAAGCGGCCACGGGCCGCGACGTCGGCATGGGCGGGGCCTATGACATTGGCCCGCAGCGTATCTCCTGGGCGCAGCACATGCTGACCAACTGGATCGGCGATCACGGGTTTCTCCACAAGCTGAATGTCTCCGTGCGGCGGCCGAACATGGTCGGCGACACGCTGTGGTGGCGCGGAAAGATCAAGGCCAAGGAGTTGTGCGACGGTAACTGCATGGTGGACCTGGACCTCGAGGCCATCAACCAGGTCGGGGCGCAGTCTGCGTACGGCACGGCGACAGTGGTCCTGCCCTCGCGTGCGCACGGTGCTGTGCACCTGCCACTGAAGACCCAATAGCTCCTCCCCGGTAGGAACATGCCGAAGATTCTCGACCATGAACCCCATGCGCTGACGCTGCGCGATCTGGTACTGCTGCGCAGCGCCAGCGGAAAGAAGCCGTTCCTGATCTGCCGCGACGAAGTGCTGACCTACGCGGAAGCCCACAGCCGCTCCAATGAGGTCGCCAACCGCCTGCTGGAATTCGGTGTTCGCAAGGGCGACGTGGTCGCCACGTTCATGTACAACTCGGTGGCGCAGGCGCTCATTTGGTTCGGCTGCGCCAAGATCGGCGCCATCTATGCACCCCTGAACGTGTCGCTGGTCAGGGACGACCTCGCCTACAGCCTGAACGACAGCGGGGCCACCATGCTGATCCTGGACGAGGAGCTGGCAACGGCCTACAACGCCTGCCGGAACGGGCTGACTCGCAGCCTCCAGCTCTTCGTATACGGCGCGGTTAGCGCGGTACAGGACGGGAAGGCGCTGCGGTTCGATCGCCTGCTGGGCGCCAGCAGCCAGATGCCGGATGCCGACGTCCGCCCTACCGACCCGGCGGCGATCATCTATACCGGCGGCAGCACCAGCATGCCCAAGGCGGTGCTGGCCTCGCACCTCTACTTCATGGCCGCCGCAATCCGTTACGGTGAAATTGCGCAGGTCACATCTGAGGACGTGGGTTTCGCCAATTCGCATTTCTTTCACATTGGCGGGCAGCAGTTCGGCGTCACCGGACCGCTCTACCATGGCATGACCGGGGTCATGGAGAAGTGGTTCAGCGTCACGCGCTACCTGGACACCGCACGCAGGTACGGCGCAACCGTCATCGACCCGATCGGCACCATGATTGCTGCACTGATGAACCGCCCGGCATCACCGCTCGATCGCGACCATCGCATGCGTGTCGGCATCGGCATTGCTTCGGGGCAGATCCGGCGCGAAGTGCGCGACGGATTCGAGCAGCGTTTCGGTGTGACCCTGCTCGAGGTGTATTCCATGACGGAAATGGGCGTTCTCATCTGCAGCGAGCGGATGCACGACCGCCGCGCCGGCAGCTGCGGGCGCACGCATGGCTGGGCGGATGTCCGCATCGTGGACCCGGATGACAACCCGGTGCCGCCCGGAACGCCCGGACAGATACTATTGCGCCCCAACACCTTCAACACGACGATGATGCGCTATGTGAACAAGCCCGAGGAAACCATCGCCGCCTGGAAGAACTTCTGGTACCACACGGGAGACATCGGCCGCGTTGACGAGGACGGCTACGTCTACTTTGTCGGCCGCGAGGCGCACTGGGTGCGGCGTCGTGGCGAGAACGTATCGGCGTTCGAGGTGGAGAAGGCCATCACCAGCCATGCCGCAGTGCTCGACTGCGCAATCGTCGGAGTGCCTTCTGAACTTGGCGAGGAGGACATCAAGGCCTACGTCCACCTCAAGCCGGGACAGGCGGAAGTCGACCCCATGGCCCTCATCGACTACTGGAAGGAGCGCATCGCCTTCTTCAAGGTGCCCCGCTACGTCGAATTCGTGGATGGTTTCCCTCGAACCATGACCAAGAACGAAATCGCCCGGCACGAGCTGCGTGCAAGAGGCATTGGCAACGCCTGGGATTCGACGACGAAGAACTGGATTGGCGGCCAATGACCGGGCTTTCGGCGGCAACCCGGATGAGCGCGGGGTCTATTGGCGCGGCGTATAGGCATGCCGCATCCTTGCAAATTCGACCAGTTGCTCGGCAAGGGCATGCAACTCCGCGCGCACGTCCGGGTTGACGACTTCCCCCGATTCGTCGAATACCTTCATGGACGTATTTATCGCGACGCCCATCGGCGTAGGCCAGGCGCCCAGCGCGTGCACGACCGTGCGCAGGCTGGCCAGCGTGGTGCCGATGGCCTGCCAGCCGAATCCGCCGGCGATGCAGCCGACTGCCCGTCCCGAGAGATAAGGGCGAGAATCGCCCGCCAGGTCCTCCGCGTAGTCGAGGGCATTCTTGATCAGTCCTGAGAACGAACCATGGTAGCCCGGGCTCGCGATCACCAGCGCATCGCAGTCACGAATCGCATCCACCATTGCACGGGCTGCGGGCGCACGCTCGGGATTGTCGGCCTTGTAACTGGGAAACAGCAACTGCGTACCGCAGAATATCTCCCAGCGCGCTCCCAGCCGCTCGACTTCTCGGCCCAGGTGGCGCAGGGCCTTTTCCGTCGAGGATCCCGCTCGTGTCGTTCCGCCGATGCCCACTACGTAGGGTCGATATTTCACCGGGACATTTCCCCTCTTACTCCCATGCCAGGAAATCGGCGTCGTGGACCGGGGTGAAAGCGCGCTCGAGCAGGGCACGCTTTCCTGCAAATTCCATGACTTGTTCCGCGAGGAGACGCAGTTGCTCGGCGAGCGCCGGTATCAGGCAATTACCATCCGCATCGAATGCCGGTGTCTTGGCATCGATGGCCACGCCCAGCGGCGTCGGCCAGCCCCGCAGGGCATGCACGACCGACCGCAGCGACATCAGCACCGTGCCCAGATCCCGTGCCGTTCTGGCTGCACCGATCAGGCCGACGACACGGCCATGAAAGTAGGGCGACGGGTCCTTGGCGAGATCCTCTGCATAGTCGAGGACGTTCTTGATCATGCCCGACAACGTCCCGTGGTACCCCGGGCTTGCGATCACTATGCCATCACAGTCGCGCAATGCATCGACAATGCGGCGCGCCATGGGCGTGCGCTCCGGGTTCTCGGGGACATACATCGGCAGGTCGATCTCCGGGCCCGCAAATACCTCCGGGAGCCCCCCCATCTCCCCGATAAGTCTTGCGGTGAATCGAAGCGCCTTTTCTGTCGTCAGTCCGCCAACGGTTGAGCCGCCAATCAGTACGATTCGGGATCCTGTTCTGGCCATGCTAGTGTGCCGCCCTTCGATGCAGGTCACTCCTGCCGATCATTAGACTCGATACCGTGCATTGCGACAAGCCGGGATCGCCAAGTTGGCTGCGCTGTGCCGCTCGTTCCAAGATCCTCCGGCCAGGTCCTTTCCCGCGAGGGGACAACAACTGTTTGAGCGATTTTTTTCCACGACAATCTCCGCGCGCCTCAATGGAGAGGCATCAACAAAAAATGGGGAGCGCGATGGACACGAATTCAGGGATGATCGATCGGCGGCGTCTGCTCAAGGGGGGCGGCCGGCGAGGGCTTGGCGCGTCTGCCGACTTTCGGCGCGCGCGCAGTCCGGGCCCGGGCAAGCTCGTGTACGGGATCGGCAACCTTGATCCGATGTTCTCCGCCGGATTCGTGGCGCTGAAGAGGGGCTTCTTCGCGGGATGCCGGACTGGACGCCCGCTTCGTGGATTGCCAGAATGGCCTGCGCGCCCGGAGGATGCTTGCGGCCGGTCAGGTGAATATCGTCGCCTCGGCTTCATTCGACCCGATGGTCATCACGATCGCCGGCAAGCGAACCGACGTGATTGCAGGGATCGACCAGCGCCTCCCTGACGCCGATGTGATCGAGCGCAAGGAGGACATGGACTCCGGCAGGATCAAGAGCCTCGCCGACCTCGCCGGCAAGCTTATCGTCGTGTCCGCACCGAAATCGGCCTCCTGGATGATGGGCACGCAGATGGTCGAGACGGCCGGGTTGACAGGCGTGGAGATCCGCGGGACCGGCGACGCCATCCATGCCGGCAGCGCTGAAGTCGAAGCAGGTGGACGCCAGCATGGCCACGCTGTCGGTGATGGATTCCGCGCAGAAGGAAGGCTGGGGTGTACCCATCGTATCGATTCACAATCCGGAAGGATGGCAGAAGGCCATCGGCCCTGGCGGGGATGTTCAGGGCCGGCGGATATTTGCGCTCGAAGAATTCATCACGGCTCGCCCGGAGGCGGTCCAGGCCTTCGCCACCGGCTGGACAAAGGGGTAACGATTTCGTAATGGCCAACACCCCGGAAGCCGTTGCCAACCAGTTCTATGACGACTTTCTCAGCCCGTTCAAGAAGGATGTCGTGACCGAGACCATTGCCATCCTGAAGCATAGGACATGGTCGAGGGACAACATGGTTTCACCGGATGCCCACCGGCGCGTCGTCGCCGTGATGTCCGGCGACCGTCTCGTATCCAATGCCGACGCTGCAAAGTCGCCTTATGAAGCCGCAGTGGACAGGCGGTTAGTGCGCAAGGCCCACGGCATTGCTGATGGGGCTGGCCAACGATCCCGAAGTTTTGTTTCTGGACGAACCGTTCTCCGCGCTGGATACGCACATCAGGACCCACCTGCACAAGGAACTCCTGGAAATCTGGCGCAAGCTGGGCCAGACCGTATTCAGGGTCACACACACCTTGAAGGGGCGGTCACGCTGTCCGATCGCGCCACTACGTGCAGGTAGTGGGCAATGCCATCAAGGCGGCATCGCCGAATCCGACCCGGGAGAAGATTCGTGATGCCCTGCAGAAGACCAAGGATGTTCCGGTTGTGGTCGGCGCGGGATAGTACAGCTACATCAACCGGTTCCCCATCTACGGCTCCGTGTTCCTGCAGGTCAAGGGCGGAGAATTCGGGCTCGCCCCCCGGTAGTTCGGGCGGACGATTGGCGGCGGAGTGACTTCCGCCGCCGATCTCCTCTTCCGCGAGAATCCGGCAGTTGGCAGGCGCGGATGCGGGAACCAGGGTCAGGTGGCCGCGAGGCCGCCGTCCAGAGGTATCGCAGTCCCGGTAATCCATGACGACTCGTCGCTCGCAAGGAACAGTGCCAGATTGGCGCAGTCGGCAAGGACGCCAAGCCGCCTCAGCGGCAGCTTCGCGGCGGTCGCCGCCTCGAGCCCCGGGATGCTCATGTTGCTGCCCGCATCTCGGGCGCGCTTGGTCCATACCTTGTCCATCAGCGGCGTCGGGATGGCGCTCGGACAAATGGCGTTGACGCGAATGCCCTTGGGGCCATAGTCGAGCGCGAGCTGTCGCGTCAGCCCGATCACGCCTGTCTTTGCGGCACAGTAATGGGGCATGGCCGGCACGGCCATCAACCCGGCCGAACTTGACTGGTTGATGATGGATCCGCCGCCGGCAGCGATCATGTGCGGAAGCGAGTATTTCACGGAGAGCCACAAGCTGGTCAGGTTGACGGCGATCATGCGGCTCCACTGCTCGATGGTCAGGTCGATGGCGTTGCATGACTCGCCGATACCCGCGTTGGCATATAGCACGTCGAGTTTTCCGTAGGTCCTGACGGTATCGGCGACCATGCGCTCGACCTCCGCCGGGACCGTCACGTCCACTTTCAGCGCGATGGCGGTCTTCGCGGCTTTGCCGGGCATCGCGTCCAGTGTCTCCATGACGCCCTTTTTGTTGATGTCGGCGCACATGACGCGCGCTCCTTCGGCGGAGAACAGCTGCGCCGCCGCGCGGCCGATTCCCGAGCCTGCGCCCGTCACGATTGCCACTTTTCCGTCCAGCCTGCCTGCCATTGGGTTTCTCCATGAAGGTGCGAAGGTTGGTCATCTGCTTGCGCGCCGTCTGGCGCACGGCTCGATTCGAACGGGGGGCCAACACCGACTGGCGTT
>VGIE01000022.1 GCA_016867955.1 Betaproteobacteria bacterium | reverse complement strand
CGCCGACCCGTTTACCCGGTGACGCGGCGGCCGGGCGGCGTCGCATCCGGTTCCGCCAACTTGCTTCAGACCAACATCCAGGGCTTCCCATGTTTCGATTCATCACTTCGTTCATCCTCGCGCTCGGCGCGCTGAGCCTAAACACCCATGCGCTGGCGCAGGCCCAGGAGGCCGGTCCCGAGGAGATCGTGCGCAGGATCACCGCCGAGGTGCTCGAGACCGTGCAGCGTGACAAGCAGCTGCAGGCAGGCGACCGCCGCAAGGCGCTCGCCCTCGCCGAGGAGAAGATCCTCCCGCTGGTCGATTTCGAGCAGGCGACGCAGCTCGCCGTCGGCCGCGCCTGGCGCCAGGCCACGCCGGAGCAGCGCGCACGGCTGGTGAGCGAATTCCGCAGCATGCTGGTGAACATCTACGCCAACGCGATCGGCGTCTACCGCGGCCAGACCATGCGCGTGCAGCCGGTGCGCATGGCCAAGGACGCCACCGACGTCACCGTGCGCAACCAGTACATCAGCCCCGTCAAGCCGCCGATGGCAGTCGAGTACTCAATGCACAAGACCGGCAGCGGCTGGAAGATCTACGACATCGTCGCCGAGGGCGTCAGCCTGGTGCTCACCTACCGCAGCGAATTCGAGCAGGTGGTGCAGAGCTCGGGCGTGGACGGACTGATCAAGACCCTGGCCGAGAAGAACACCGCATCGCGCAAGGGCTGATCGCTGCGCGTGTCCTTCATTGCGCCACCATAAGTCAGGTGGACCGTGCGGCGAGATCGGTCGCGACACCGACAAGAACAGCGACCCATCGTGTCGTAAGCGGCACGTCCACCGCGTCGGGAAACCGGTCCATCGGGTGGTGGAAAAGTCCGTTGCGGCCAACTATAGAAACATAGTTGCCACCGCCATCAAAAATATTGCGCGCTTCGCCTGCGGGCCGTGCGCCATAGGGCGCCTCGCTCAGGGGAGCGACCTGCTGGCGGCCGCAATGAGACAGGACCAGTGATCGCAAATCCTCATTCGAGTACTGCAAGCGAATTCCACCATCGAGCCGTGCGGCGAAGTTTGCGCCGAGATGCATCCAGGTCTGTGCCTGCGTAAGCAACCCCGGATTAGCACCCAGAAATCGATCGAGACCGATATGACCCAGTTCATGCCCGGTGTTCGCCGTAAAAATGACAGTGCGCGGAGCATTTAATTCGCGGACTGCGCGCATTATTTCCAGAAATGCGGCTATTCCCCCCCCACGCTCCGAAGCGCATGACCACCAGGCACTTCTGGGGGTCATGACAAGAAGCGGCGCTAACGAGGGATCGCTGCCTGCTACGCTTGCCTGGACATTGGAGGTCGAGGCGTCCACATAGTCGCAGGCAACGATGACGGTGGCCCGCGCCTTGCCCTCCATCAACGCGCAAATCTCACGCCAATGTCGGTTAGGTATCTGCAGAACCGGGGGGCCATAGGGCTTAAGAAAGTGCGGGGCATTGATGGCCGCCACGCCTTCGGTCGGCATCGACTCGTCCGTGACCAACACAATAGCCTTGTGACGAGAAGTCCTGCGAGCCTCCTCCAATTCTGCCGCAGCAGATTGTCTGCGCACTAGGTCGGCCTGATTTGACGTGATCGGCAATGACATGGCCACACCGATGTCGGCGTCACTGCCCAAAGCGCCAATTGATCCCTCGACTTCCCCACCGGTTAAGCCACAGTCAAAGAGCGGGACACCTTCGATAGTCAGTGTGCCAACTCGAAACCCGGCAGTATTGATTTGAATACGCTTGAAAGCGAACGTATCGAGCTCCGACTTCACCCCAAGATTTTCAATGCGGGCCGCAAGCCATTCGGCACCCCTGGCGTCTGCCTCGGTGCCTGTGCGGTGGTCGCCCTGCGCATCATATTCTTCGATAATTGACGCGATCCGCTCTTGCATGGTTTTCCAATGAAACAACGCTTACTCTACGTAGAGTCGCCCGGCATGTCTGCCCGCTCAAGACATCATCCTAGCGTCACGTATGCGATTGGACTTGAACTTCCGCGAACTCATCGCAATTTTCACATTTCTCACCCTCCTCGATAGCACCACCCATGCTTGGCGACATTGTCGGCACGGTTCAGGGGTTTGACAACTACCGCGTAAGAGACAGGATGGGGCGGCACGCGTTGCCCCCAGGACGGCTGTTACCGACACTCTGTAAGTCTTTTCTAAACTGACACTACCTATAGAATCCATTCATCGGGGCAAAAGCAAGCCTATCCCAGCGATTGCAGAAGCGACCCAAAACTGGAGAAGACTCGGATGGTCGTGAACCAAACCTGGCTGGACCAGGTGCGCGAAGAGCCCATCGATCCGGCATACCCTGTCATCGACCCGCACCACCACATTTGGCCCACTAACCCCCGGCGGGGCTACATCTATCTCATCGATGACCTTGTCCGCGACCTCACCGCTGGACACAATGTGCGCGCCTCGGTGTTCATTCAGTGCTCCACCATGTACCGACAGTCCGGCTCCGAACACCTGAAACCTA
Organism: Betaproteobacteria bacterium; assembly: GCA_016867955.1. Classification (GTDB taxonomy): domain Bacteria; phylum Pseudomonadota; class Gammaproteobacteria; order Burkholderiales; family SG8-39; genus CAIYPG01. The sequence continues at coordinate 10,398 of VGIE01000022.1, read as the reverse complement.
TCGGCGAAACCGAGTGGGTAAACGGAATCGCCGAGCAGTATGCCAAGGCCAATCCCAGCGGCCCGGCCATCATGGCAGGCATCGTCGGACACTGCAATCTCGCCGGCGACCGCGTCGACGAAGTGCTCGAAACCCATATGGCCGCGGCGCCCAAGCGCTTTCGCGGTATTCGTCACGTATGCACCTGGACCGACGATGTCGAAGTCCTCAAGACCACCGTGGCGTACCAGAAAGATCTGCTCATCGACCCGGCATTCCGCCGCGGATTTGCACGACTCCAGAAATACGGCCTGTCATTCGACAGCTGGATTTTCCATCCGCAGTTGCCGCATTTGGCCGACCTGGCGCGCGCTCACCCCGGCATCCCCATCGTGATCAACCACCTTGGCGCACCGCTGGGTCAGGGCACCTTCGCTGCCCGAAAGGACGAGGTATTCGCGGAGTGGCGCCAGTCGATCGATGCACTGGCAGCCTGCCCCAATGTCCACATGAAGCTGGGCGGCTCAGCGATGCCCCTGTTCGGCTTTGCCTGGGACAGCCATCCCAAGCCACCAAGCTCCGACGAATTGATCAGAGCCGCCCGGCACTTCTACGACTACGCGATTGAGAAATTCTCCCCTTCACGCTGCATGTTCGAGAGTAATTTTCCGGTCGACAAGGAACAGTGCGCCTACATCCCACTGTGGAACAGTTTCAAGAAGATGACCGCAAATTTTAGCAAAGCGGAAAAAGCCGACATGCTCTACAACACCGCCCGGCGCTTTTACCGCCTCGAAGCGGTGACATCCCCTTCGAAATAGGTACCGCAACCAAGACAAGAGGAAACAACATGTCAGGATCCGACATCACGTATGCAGGACGCTTTGACGGCCGTGTTGCCATCGTTACCGGCGGCGCCATGGGCATTGGTGGCGCCGCCGCGCGGCGGCTGGCGCGCGAGGGCGCCACGGTGGTCATCGCCGACCTCGACGAGAAGGCTGGCGCGGAAAACGTCAGAACCATCACCGAGACCGGCGGCAAGGCCGGCTTCGTGACCTGCAACGTCACCGACGAGGCTGCGGTGCGCGCCCTCATGAACGGGACGCTGGCGACGCATGGCCGCATCGACATACTCGCCAATGTTGCCGGTGTGAGCACGAAGCAGGCTGCAGTGTACGACATGCCCCTGGAGGAATTCCGCCGCGTCACGCGCATCAATATCGAGGGCACCTTCCTCTGTACCAAGTATGCGGCGCGCGCCATGATGGCACGCAAGTATGGGCGCATCATCAACATCTCGTCGACGACTTCCATCATGCCGACCTCTTTCGGCAACACGCCATACACCGCCTCCAAGGGCGCGGTGAGTGCACTGACGCGCCAGTGGGTGATGGAACTCGCCGAGCACGGCATCACTGTCAATGCGGTGGCGCCCGGCCCCACCCGCACGCCGCTCACCGAGGCACGGGGCCCCAAGATGCTCGCCGACCGGGAGAAGCTCATCCCGTGCGGCCGTATCGGCGAACCCGAGGACCAGGCTGCCGCCATCGCCTTCCTCGCCTCCGATGACGCCAGTTACATCAACGGCCAAGTGCTGGTGGTGGATGGCGGCCTGACTGTGGTCAGGAACGCGACCCAGCAATAAAGCGCTTAGCCACGCAGGAGCGACGCGACCTGAACCCTGCACCTGACCGCGCAGCTCCTTCGAGCGCCTAACTGAATTGCTGTCAGCTGCTCTTATAGAGGAAGCGCGAGGGGCGTTTCCCCCTCGCATTTATGGGGTACTCCTAATCGAAGGTCAGGTTCATTTTCTTGATTACGGGCAGCACGCGCCTTATCTCGGCCCTGATGTTTTCGCTCGCCTGCTGCGGCGTCAGAAAGTAAACATTACTTTCGTCGCTCGCGAATATTTTCGCGACTTCAGGCACCTTCTGGGCGGCGTTGAACGCGGCATTGATTTTCGCCACCGTTTCGGCGGGCGTACCCGGCGGCGCGACGAACGTGTTCCAGGTGTCCATTTCAAAGTCGAAACCTGCCTCGCGAAACGTCGGCACATCGGAAAGCTGAGTTGCGCGACGGGAGCCCACTTGCGCCAGCGCATTTAGCTTGCCAGCCTTGATGTGCGGCGTCAGCACGGTGGTGGTAAATGCCATCATGTTGAATGTGCCGTTGATGAGGTCGGCCTGATACGGTGATCCGGCATAGGGGATGTGCAGCATGCTGACCCCCAGCGTATCCGTCAGGCGAACCATCGCCAGATGCGATGTTGTTCCAGTACCCGGCGTGCCGTATGTCAGCTTGCCGGGGTTGGCCTTGGCGTATGCGATCCACCCTTTGACGTCCTTGAAGGGAAGGCTCGCATGCGCCGTCAACACCAGCGGCACGCCATAGACCTGGTGGACGGCGACATAGTCGCGATCCACCCGGGGAGCGAAGCTCGCACTGGCCTGCGCCAACACCGTCAACACGGTATCCGTGGCAAAGGCAATCACATGTCCGTCAGGAGGCGACTTCTGAACGGCCACGACGCCCTGCCGGCCTCCCGCGCCCGGGCGATACTCGATCACGATCGGTTGACCTAGGGACTTAGCCGCCTCGCCAAACATGGCCCGTAGCTTGTTCTCGGCCGTATTGCCGGGCGGGAACGGCCAGATCGCCGTGATCGGTTTGGACGGGAACGACTGCGCAAGGACCGCCTCGGGAAAGGCGGTCGGGAGCGTCAAAATCACCATAAGCCATGTCAACAATCGCATGCCTTCTCCTTCACGGAAGTTGATGGTCCGCGCGCTGGCACCGGAGCCTTCGCGCAGCGGCGCAGTCAAACGCAGTGCGTACCGTGGCGAAAAGTCCGCACGCCGACCGCCCTGAGAGCCGCCTCAGCGGCAGGTCGTCATTACAGATGTGGCTAAGTGCGATCCTGCGCAACGGCGGATTACCGCCGGTCGCCAGCCGCTTCGAGGTTCTTGAACTCGGCCACGGTGCGCGCCAGCTCCCCCCACAGGCGCGTGCGGCCGACGCGCTGCTCGTAGGCGGCCACCATCGCATCGTAGTACCAGAGGTTGCCCTCGCGCCCGGTGGTGAAGCGGCTCCACAGCGCCTCGCCCTCCACGCGGTAGTCCTCCAGCATCGAGCGCACGTTGTAGAGCTTGTCCGCCATCGACACCATCAGCGCGCCGTCGGACTTGTGCGCGATGGCGGCGATGTAGTTCTTCTTGCGCGCGTACCAGCGCGCGTGGCTCTTGTCCCGCTGCTCCTCGGGCGTGCCGTCGCAGCATTCGATGACGATGCGCTCGACGGCCTCACCGAAACGCTCGCGGATCCCGCCTTCGGTGATCTTGTGCGCCTGGTCCTCCAGCGCATCGTGCAGCAGCGCCGCGATGGCGGTGTCCTCGTCGCCGCCGTGCTCGAGCACGATGGCGGCCACGCCGAGCAGGTGCGCCACATAGGGCACGTCCCCGCCCTTGCGGCTCTGGTCCTCATGCAGTTCCGCCGCCCACACCAGGGCGTCGCGGAAGCGTCTGCCGACTGCGGCCATGCCTTTGCCTCGTATCAGGAGCCGATGGCCCGCATTATGGGGCAATGGCCCGGCGCGCCTGCCCGCCATCAACCGCGGCCGGGCTGATCAGGCGTTGCCAGGCCTGCCCTGCCAATCCGGCCCTTCTAGTCCAACGCAGGCCGGCGCCGATGATGCCCGGGGCGAACAGGAAGAAGGTCAGCTCGCCTGCCAGTGGCCGCAGCACCTCGGCGGCCTGCGCGGAGGTCTCGATCTCGGTGATGCCAGCCGCATGCAGCGTGACGGCCGTGCAGAGGATGACGAAGAAGGCGATGAGGCTGGAGAAGCCCATGCCGATCCAGGTATCGATCTTGATGCGCCGCAGGTGCTCACGCGCCTCGGCCAGGCCGGAGTTCACCAGCGGCTGCGCGCACGGCGGCAGGCATCCGCGCGAAGCGGACGAAAAAGGCCTCCCCGATCCCCCGGGGAGGCCTGAGGTGTGTCAGTGGGCAGCGGCCTGCGCCGGCCGGCAATTACTCCGCGCTGATCTTGACGTGCTTGAAGAGCTCGGTCCACTGGTCGATCTCGGCCTTCTGGATGGCCGCGGCGTCCTCGGGCGAACCGGTCAGCGGCAGCACGCCCAGCTTCTCGAGGCGACCCTGCATCTCCGGCGACTTCGCGATGCGGTTCATCTCGGTGTTGAGCCTGTCGACGATGGGTCGCGGCGTCGCCGCCGGCGCCCAGTAGCCGAACCAGACGTCGAGCACGAAACCGGGGACGCCCGACTCGCGCAGGGTGGGCACGTCCGGCAGCGAAGGCACGCGCTTGCCCGTGCTCACCGCCAGCGCGCGCAGCTTGCCCGCGCCGATGAGGGGCAGGCCCTGCGCCGTGCTCACCCAGGTGATGGCGGTCTCGCCGGCCACCGTGGAGGCCATGCCTGGCGCGCCGCCCTTGTAGGGAATGTGCGCGGTGCTGATGCCGGTCTTGAAGTTGAACAGCTCCATGAAGAGTTGCGCAGTGGAGGCGGCGCCGGCGCCGGCATAGTTGATCTTGCCCGGCTGCGCCTTGGCGAGCGCGACGAACTCCTTCACCGACTTCGCCTGCACGCCGGGATTCACCACCAGCACCATGGGCGTGGCGGCCATCATGCCCACCGGCTGGAAGTCTGCGAGCTTGTACGGCACCGTCGGCACCAGCATCGCATTGGTCAGCAGCGCGGGCACCGACATGCCGAGCGAATAGCCGTCGGGCGCGGCCTTGGCGAGCGCGCCGGCGGCGAGCATGCCGTTGGCGCCGGCGCGGTTTTCCACGACGAAGGTCTGGCCCAGCGCCTTGCCGAGTTCGGCGGCGTAGGCGCGCGTCAGGATGTCGCCGCCGCCGCCGGGCGCAAAGCCGACCAGCACGGTGACCGCGCGGGTCGGATACTGCTGCGCATGCGCCGGCGCAGCGGCGACAGCGCCGAGCGCAACGGCCATGACGCCAAGGGTGTGAAGCGGTTTTCTGCAGAGCTTCATGCCTGTTTCCTTGTCAAAGTGAAATCGGGGCGCCCCCTCCGCCTCACCGGAGCGCCATGGAACTGTCGGGGAAGTTGCCGGGGATGGCCCGCTCGGGGCTCGCCGTGCAGGGTGGCATGCGCCTGGCGCTGCGCCGCGAAACCTTGCCCCTCGCAACCCGGGAATGCAACCCCGGGATTCGCACCATCAACAGTCGTTCAATTTTACTCCCTCCCCGTGCGGTGATATGGTTCGCCACTCGAAAAAGGAGGCAGATGGTGGGCACTTCCGGCGGCACGGCCGGCGAATCCCCGGGCATAGAGCGTTTCATCGGTTACCGGCTGCCCGGCGGCACCTACACCGTCGAGCCCGGCAAGCACGCGCTGTTCCTCGAGGCCGTCGATGCCGAGCCCTCGCCCGGGGGCAACGCGCACCCGATGTTCGCATTCATCGCCGCGCACAACGGCATGGGGCTGACCTTCCCGCAGTTCATGGAACTGCTGCAGGCCCCGCTGGATGCCGGCGCCCTGTTCGGCCAGGAGGACCTCCAGATCCTGCGCCCGCTGCGCATCGGCGAAACGGTCACCGTGCGCGGCAGCATCGTCGAGGCGCGCTCGACGCGGGGCGCCAAGGCCGGCAGCTTCGACCTCGTCACCTGCGGCCTCGAACTCATCGACGCCGAGGGCGTGAGGATCTGCACCTCGCGCGAGACCTACGTCATCCCGCGGCGGGCGGCATGAAGGCCGGCGCGCAGGCCGTCGTGCAAGTCGACGCGAAGCCCGGTGACAGCCTGCCGGCGCGCCCCGGGCCCGACATCGACAAGGCGCGCATCCGCAGGGTGATGGACGTCATGGACGACGTGAACCCGGTGCACATCGACGAGGAACTGGTCCGGCGCATGGGCCTGCGCGGCCTGGTCAACCAGGGCCCGTGCAACCTCGCCTACATCATCAACATGCTGGTGGCGTGGACCGGCAACCCGGACTGCGTGAAGCGCATGCAGGTGCGCTTCCACAACCTCGTGGTGCCCGGCGACCGCACGCTGGCCGGCGGCACCGTCACCGCCGTGCGCGACGGCGCCAGCCCGGAGGCCGATTGCGACGTCTGGCTGCGCCTCGAGGACGGCACCACCCTGCTGGCGGGCATGGCCACCGTCGCCCTGCCGAAGCAGGGCTGAGAGTGCCGAACACAATGGAGGGGATACTCCCCTCAGACTCCCCTACTTCAGGCCGCCTGACGGTAATTCTGTTAGGCGCTCCTAGCAACAACTCGCCAGCCCCGCACCCGGGAGGAACCGATCGATGCTCGCACCAGACCTCGTCCTGCCCAACCTGATCGCCCGGCGCGCCGCCGCGTTCCCCGACCGGGTGTTCCTGCAGCACGTGGACGGCAGCCAGATGACCTACCGCCAGCTGCACGAGAAGGCGCTGCGCTGGGCGGGCGGCCTCGCCCGGCTGGGCGTGAAGCGCGGCGACACCGTGCTGGTCATGCTGCCCAACGGCTTCGATGCCATCGTGGCGTGGCTTGCCATCAGCCACTCAGGCGCCATGGAAGTGCCGGTCAACACCGGCTACCGCGGCAGGATCCTCGAATACATCATCAACAACTCCACCGCAAAGGTGATGATCACCTGCACGCAGTTCCTCGAGCGTGTGGACTTCGTCGCCGACGGCATCGAGGGCGACGCCACCAGCACCGGCCTGGCGCTGCTGGAGCAGGTGCTGGTGACCGACCACGCCGCGCCGCCGCGCGGCCGCCTGAAGTCGGTGCAGAGCGCCGCGGCCACGCTCGACGACGCCGTGCCGGTGACGGCCGGGGACCTCGCCCACCACGACATCGCCACCATCGTCTACACCTCCGGCACCACCGGCCCCTCCAAGGGCGTGATGATGCCCTGGGCGCAATGCCACGCCATGTCCACCGGCTGCATCCCGCTCGACGACATGGGCATGGACGACGCCTGGTACTCGCCCTTCCCGCTGTTCCACATGAGCGGCAAGCTCGCGGTCTACGCGAGCGCGCTCTTCAACGGCCGCGTGGTGCTGCGCGAGGCCTTCAGCACGCGCGACTTCTGGCCCGAGGTGCGGAAGTACGGCTGCACGGCCTCGCTGCTGATCGGCACCACCATGACCTTCGTCGCCTCGCAGCCGCCCTCGCCCGAGGACCGCAACCACCCGCTGAGGAACGTGCTGATGGCGCCCATGCCCGCCGATCCCGAGGCCTTCATGCGGCGCTTCGGCGTGCGCATCTGCCAGGTCTTCAACATGACCGAGATCAGCTGCCCGATCTGGACGCGCTGGGAACTGAAGGGCAAGAGCTGCGGCCGGCTGCGCGAGGGCTACGAGGTGCGCATCGTCGATGCCCGCGACGAGGCAGTGCCCGTGGGCGAGGTGGGCGAGATCATCGTGCGCGCCTCGCAGCCCTGGCTGCTCAACGCCGGCTACTACCGCATGCCCGAGAAGACCGTGGAGGCCTGGCGCAACGGCTGGTTCCACACCGGCGACGCCGGCTACGTGGACGCCGAGGGCTGGTACTACTTCGTCGACCGCAAGAAGGACGCCATCCGCCGCCGCGGCGAGAACATCTCCTCCATGGAGCTCGAAGCCATGGTGTGCGCCTGCCCCGGCGTGCAGGAGGCCGCCGCCGTCGGCGTGCCCTCCGAGCTCGGCGAGGACGAAGTGAAGGTGGCCATCACGGTGCGGCCGGGCTCGGACTTCACGCCGCAGAAACTCATCGAGTACCTCATCCCGCGCGTGCCGCGCTTCATGGTGCCGCGCTACGTCGAGGTGATGGCCGCGCTGCCCAAGACGCCCACCGAGAAGGTGCGCAAGCAGGAGCTGCGCGACGCCGGCGTCACCGCCGCCACCTGGGACCGCGAAAAGGCGGGCGTGATCGTCCCGCGCTAGTGGACTGGCGCGACAGCGCGGTCCGCTACGACTGCCGTGCCGCGTCGGCCTCGTCGAGGAATCCCAGCAACGCCTGCGTGAACTGGTCGTTTTCTTCGCCCACCACCATGTGATGGGCGCCGGCGACGTTGACGTAACGCACCCGCGGCGCGCTCTTCTGGAATTCGAGGATGTGCTCCTCGAGCATGACATCCGAGGCGGCGCCGCGCACCAGCAGCACCGGCAGCAGCGTGTCGCGCGCGGCGGCGACCATGTCCGCCTGCACCGCGTCGCGGTCGCTGTTGATGTGGGCCGGGCCATCCATGAAGCGCGGGTCCCAGTGCCAGCGCCAGCGTCCGTCGGGCCCCCGCCGCAGGTTCTTCTGCAATCCCCCGGGGTTCTTCGGCCGCGGGCGACCCAGATAAGCGGCCACCGTCTCGGAAGCCTCCTCCACGCTGGCGAAGCCCGTGGCGGCATGGGAGAGCATGAAGGCCGCCACCTTGCGCGCCCCCTCGGTGTCGTTGGTGAGCGCCATGTCCACGATGAAGAACCCGGCCAGCAGGTTGTTTCCCGTGGAGCGGAAGTGCGCGCCCTCGGCCAGCAGCGAGGTAATGCCCGCGTAGGATGCCGTCACCGCCACCGGCCGCGCGCCATGCCGCTGCGCGAGTTCCAGCGCCAGGGCGCGCGCGTCATCGGCGAAGTCGCGATTGCGGTAATCCCCGCTCGCGACCCAGTCCGAATCGCCGTGCCCGCGCTGGTCCACCGTCACCGCCACGCGACCCGAGCGCGCGATGATCAGCGCCGCGCCGCGCCAGGAATGCCGCGTCTGGCCGCCGCCATGCAGCAGCAGCACCGGCGGGCCGGCATCGCCGTACACATCCGCCACCAGCACGTTGCGGGCGGCGCCGGTGAAGCGCGCGGTTACGGGTTTGATCGGTGTGCTCCGGAAGGCCGCCGGGCCAGCGGTTCCTGGCGCCCGGATCGATGAACGATTATCGCAGGGGCCGTCGGGCTGCCGCAAAAAAGCCTCCGGCTCTTGCGAGGGGAGGCTTTGCGGGCTGGCCCCGCGGTTGCAGGGGCGCGATGTACGAGCGAAGCCTAGTCCGCCTTGATCGGCACCTTCTTGAACAGATCGCCCCACTTGTCGGCCTCTTCCTTCAGGAAGGCGGTGTACTCGGCCGGCGTGTTGTAAAGCTGGATGATGCCGATCTTGGCCATGCGCTCGGTCATGGCCGGGGTCTTGTTGATGCGGTTCACCTCGGTATTGAGCCGGTTGATGCCGGCCGCGGGCGAGCCCGCGCGCACCAGGAACCCGTACCAGACGTCCGCCGAGTAGCCGGGCACCGTCTCCGACACCGAGGGCACATCGGGCAGGGTGGGGCTGCGCTGCACGGTGCTGATGGCCAGCGGCCGCAGCCTGCCCGCCTGGACCAGCGGCAGCGACTGGGCCGGGCTCACCCAGCTCGCCTGCACTTCGTTGGCGAGCACCGCGGTCTGCGCCGGCGCGCCGCCCTTGTAGGGGATGTGCCTGATGTCGAGGCCCACGCGCAGGTTGAGCAGCTCCTGGAACAACTGGATGGGCGAACCGTTGCCCGGGCTGCCGTAGTTCAGCTGGCCGGGCCTGGACTTGACCAAGTCGATGAACTCCCTGGTGGTCTTGGCCGGCACGTCCGGATGCACCACCAGGACCAGCGGCGTGGTGCCGAACATCACCACCGGCGCGAGATCCTTCCACAGGTCGTAGGGCAGGTCCTTCTTGAGCAGGCTGTTGGTGACGGTGGAAGAGATGGCCAGCGCAATGGTGTGCCCGTCCGGGGGCGACTTGGCCACCAGGTCGACGGCGATGGCGCCGTTGGCGCCGGGCTTGTTCTCGACCACCACCGGCTGGCCGAGCGCCTTGTCGAGCTCGCCGGCAAACGCGCGCGAGACGATGTCGCCGCCGCCGCCGGGCGCGAAGCCCACGACGATGCGCAGCGGCTTGGTGGGCCAGGCCTGCGCCTGCACCGACACGGAAAACGATGCGGCCGACGCGGCGGCGACGGCCAGCGCTGCCGCGCTGACGTTGCAGAACTTGCGGGGGAATCTCATGGGAGCCTCCGTGGGAAAAAACGGCCGGCGAAGTCTAGCATTGGACACGCGTTGAATACGCGCAATCGCCGCCCCGGCAGGGCCGCGTCCCGCCATGGTTCATCAACCGCGCCTGAAGGAGGGCTCGCGCTTCTCGCGAAAGGCTCATGTTCCTGCCGGCCGCTTGTCGGCGCGCCCAGGCGGCGGTCTGCTCGTCCAGCGTGATGGTGATGTTCCTCATGGCCAGGCTCCAGTTCGCCCACCGCAAAATATTACGCGGAGTCAGTGTGATTAACGAATCCCTACCGCACCAGCAGCAGCCTCGGCACCGCGTCGCTGCGCGCGTGCAGCAGCGCGTTCTGGCCGTGGCGCGTGGCGAGGGCGCGGGCTTCGGGTTCGGTGAGGCCGGGGACGAGGAAGCTCGCCTCGCCCGGCCAGCGCGCTGGCCCGTCATTGTTCCCGGGGCCATCTCCATGGCCTG
>VGIE01000021.1 GCA_016867955.1 Betaproteobacteria bacterium | reverse complement strand
CCCCCAGGGCGGCGAACCCGGAGGTGGCCACCGAGAAGGTGCCGGCGCGAAACACGATGGCCTGGCTCAGCGCGTACCCGGTCCCGATGAAGATCAGGTCGAGCAGCGGCAGGTGGGGGGTGATGAAACTCATCATGATGTGGAGTATCCCGTGCCTAGATGCGTTTGGTGACGCCTTCCGGCGCGCTTTGCCCGAAGATGCCGTCGGGCCGGAAAAGCAGGATGACGAAGAGCGTGGAGAAGATCACCGTATCCACGAGCAGGGGATGCAGGTAGGCCTGAGAGAGCGCCTGCAGGAGTCCGAGCACGATGCCGCCCACCAGGGCGCCCGGCACGCTTCCCAGACCTCCCAGGATGATGGCCGTAAACGCCTTCAGCATGAACGGCTCGCCCATGAAGAACTGGATGGCATTGAACGCAAGGCCGACCATCACGCCAGCGGCGCCGGCGAGTGCGCCGCACAGGAAGAAGGTCTGGTAGAAGATCATGTTCGGGTTGACCCCGAGCAGTTGCGCGGCGCGGAAGTTGCCTGCGATGGCGCGGATCTGGCGGCCCTGCGCCGTGCGGTACAGGTAGAGGGCGAGCAGTCCCACCAGCAGGACTGAGGAGAACAGCATCAACACCTGCAGCATGGTCACGCGCAGCCCCGCCATCGTCATGGCGTCGGGCGGCACGGTGCCGAACGGAAAGCGCATGGTCTCCGTCTTGGAAATGTACTGCGCGATGCTCATGATGATTAGCCCCGCGCCGATGCTGGAGATGATCGAGGCGAGCTCGGCGTCAGCGAGCGCGAGCTTGCGCAGCGGCTTGAAGGCGATCACCTCGATCGCGATCGAGATCAGCCCGGCGCCGATCATGGCCACCGGCAGCGCCGCCCACAGCGGCAGGCCGGCGCGCACGGTGTACAGGCCGATGAAGGCCCCCGCCATGAACACCGCGCCGTGCGCCATGTTCATGATGCGGTGAATGCCGAAGATGAGGGTGAAGCCCAGCGCGAACAGCGCATAGACGCCGCCGATCACAAGGCCATTGAGTATCTGTTGGGCAAGCATGTGGTTTCGCCTCGCAAGCTGAGCCGAGAAGGCATGTTACAGCCTTCGGCCAGTACGCTCCAGCACAATGACCTGTTTGGGTTGGCCGGAAAAACAACGCCGGCGGAGGCCCTCCGCCGGCGAGTGGGGATGGTGCTGGCGGACTACGGCGCGACGACGAACTGTCCGCCCTTCACCTGCAGGAAGCCCGAGCCGTAATGCGGGATGCGGTTGACATAGCTGTACTTGCCGTTGCCCACGACCACCGGCACGTCCTTGGTCTTGTGCATGGCTTCCATGATCTTCTGGCGCGTCGGGTTGGGCGACGCCGCCTTGATTGCGGTGGCCATCACCTGGACGTAGCTGTATCCGAGTGCCGCCCAGTTGTCGGCGTCCTTGCCGGTCTTCGCCTTGTAGGCCTCGCTAAACGCCCTGGCCGAAGGCATGCTGCCGCCGCCGGGGATCCAGTCGGTGTTGAAGATGACGCCTTCAACCGCCTGGCCGCCGATGGAAACCAGCTGCGGCGACGCAAGGCCGGTCTGGCCGACCAGCTGCACCGAAGGCGGCAGGCCGTTCTGCTTCAACTGGATGGCGAGGTTGGCAGCCGTGGGCCCCAGCGTGAACAGCACGACGCAGTCGGGCTTGGTGGCGATGATGCGCGTGGCCACAGCGGAAAAGTCCGAGTCGGCCTGGCGGATGCCCGAGCGATCCACGAACTTGATGCCCTTGGGCTCGGTGTGTTCGACGAAAATGCGCTCGAGGTCCACGTACGCCTCGTTGTCGGTGAAGCGCACGGTGGCGCAGCTCTTCGGCTTTACCTTCTGCAACACGTAGTCGCCCAGTTGCGGCATGGTGATCAGCGGCGGTTGCGCTGAGATGAATCCCCACGGGCCGGCGTTGAGCATTGCGACCGCGTTGGTCATGGCCTTCATCGGGATCTTGGCGTCGTTGGCGACCCCGGCGGACGGAATCGCCTCGACTGCGGTGGTGGGGCCCAGGATGAACAGCACATTGGGATCTGCGGCGTAGCGTGTGATCGCTGCCATCGCCTGGGGGCGGGCCGAAGCGCTGTCGGCCACTTCGTAGACGATGCGATCGTTGCCGAGGAACTTTTTGGCGTTCAATTCGTCGATGGCGTACTTCATGCCGTCGGCAGCGGGCACGCCGACGAACGCCGCGCCCCCGGTTAGCGCCTGGAGGATGACGATCTTGCGGTCGGCGGCGGTGCCGGCCGTGGCGGCCATGGCCAGCGCTGCGGCAACGGCGATACGAATCAGGTTCGACTTCATGGCGTGAGGTCCCCTAAGTGAGACATTGAAAAAAACGGCAGGACTAGATTCTTTCAATAGAATAAGCACGCGTCAAGCGATTTGCGGGGGAGAATTCCATTGGCGCAAATGGGTATCGGCTGCCTTTCACCCTTCAAACACGTGTTGACACCTGTCACAAGAAGCCTCTGATCCTGATGAAAGAACGCATTCCGCGTTAATTCGGCTCCCCAACCAACGGAGAAAGCATGCTCAGTCGTTTCGGATGTGCCCCGCGCAAGAAGGATCTCACCATCACGCAGTTCCAGGAGCATTGGCGCATTTCGCATGCCAGGGTGGTCAGCCAGCTGGTCGGATTGAAGCGCTACTGGCAGAACCATGCTGTGCTGCGGGATGGCGAAACCCTGCTGCCATGGCCGGGGTTCGACGCCTGCGCGCAGATCGATGCCGAAACCATGTTGGACATGGACCGCGCGTTCCTGTCCGAGCATTACCAGGTGACCGTTCGGGAGGACGAACGGCGCTTCATCAGCCATGCCGGCTTCGGCATGACCCTGTGCGAGTGCGTGCTGGCTGATGGCCGCACCGACGGTTCGGGTGTCCGCCTGCTGACTTTCATGCGTCTGGCACCCATGCGCGCGCCGGCTGCGCTCGCCGGGGCGCTGCTTGACGACAAACGCACCGGCGTGGCGAAGGGCCGCGAGGTGTACCTCGCGATCACCGGCGCCGCCGCTGGCCAGCGCGCCAGCCTCTTCGACGCCGTCGAGTCCTTGTGGTTCGACAACGATGCCGAGGCAGAGCGGCAGGTGCGCTCGATCGAGGAGCGCGAGCATCGCGTGCGCCTCGCCGATTCGGTGCGCGGGTGCGAGCGGCTGATTGCACGGGTGAATATCGTGATCTGACCCGGCGGTGCGTTCCAGGCGCGCGACGCTTTACGCCGTGGGGAAATCAAGTAAAGTATGGGTTGCACTGCAGCCGGCCGAGCGCAGGCTGCCAGCGGCGGCAGGGGAGAGAGCCGCAATGACCAATTCAGTTCTATCTTGAGGAGGAGATCATGAATTTCATCAGTCGGCGGATTCTTGCAGGTGCAGCATTGGCAACACTGGTGGCGAGCGGCTTGTCCGCCGGGGATGCAGCCGCGCAGGCACGAGTTCAGATGCGCTATTCGAACGCGGCGTCGCCGGGGGACTGGCACATCCGCGGCATGGAGGTGTTCAAGGCGGAGTTGGACAAAGCGCTGCCCGGACGGTTCGATGTCCAGATCTACCCGTCGGCATCGCTGTTCAAGCAGGGTACCGAGTTGGCCGCCCTGCAGCGCGGCAATCTCGAACTGGTCCATTTGACCTATCAGGACCTTTCGCCCGACACGCCCGAACTGTCGATATTCACGGTGCCGTATGTGATCCGCGACGTGGACCATTTGCGAAAACTGGGCGAGGGCAAGATCGGCGAATGGATGCGCACCAAGGTCGCTTCCGCGAGCGGGGTGCAGCTGCTGACGCCGTTTTACCTCGGCATGCGTCATGTCGGCATGCGGGAAGTCAAGAACGTCAGGACGCCAGCCGATCTCAAGGGCGTCAAGATGCGCATGCCGCCCGCCAAGGAATGGCTGTTCCTCGGCGAATCGCTGGGGGCCAACCCCACGCCGCTCGGCTTCCAGGAGATTTACCTCGCGCTCAAGACCGGCACGATCGATGCGCAGGACAATGCTTTCTCGACCCTGCGCCAGATCAAGCTGGAGGAGGTGCTCAAGGAAATCTCGCTCACCGGGCATATTATTTTTCCGCTCTACCTTGGCGTGTCGAACAAGGTATGGGGTACGTTGACGCCCAATGAGCAGGCCAGAATCCGTGATGCCACGGTGGTCGCGGCAAAGTTCAACGACGACAATCGCCTCCGGGAGGAAGGCGAAAGCGTGGCGTACTTCCGCTCCAAGGGCTTGGTGATCACCAACCCGGACCGGGAGGCGTTCCGCGAGTTCGCGCAGAAGAAGTACCGTGAGTCCGCATACGCCAAGGTCTGGGTGCCGGGCATGATGGAGCAGATCGCGGCGATCAAGTAAGCAGGCCAGTGGCCATGAGGTGGCAACCGCCGCCCGTCCAGCCGAGGGCGGACGGCGGGTCTTTCCGGCCTGCGCCCCGAGAATCCACATGAAACGCATCGCCGATCTGCTTTCCCGAGGCGTCGAAATCGTCGTCGTGGCGTTGTTCGGGATCATGTTCGTGACATTCCTGTATCAGGTTTTCTCGCGCTATGTGCTCAACAGCCCTTCTTCCATCAGCGAGGAAGTGTCCCTCATGTCATTTATCTGGACCCTTTTCCTGGGCTGCGCCTTCCTGGTTCGCGACCGCGAGCACGTGACCATCGACATCGTCTACGGCAAGCTGGGTCATCAGGCCCGCCGCGCCAGCCTGATCATTGCCACCCTGGCGGTCGGCGGGCTGTTTGCCGCTGCCGTGCCAGATACTTACGACTTCCTCGCCACGCTGCGGCAGCGCACACCGGTGCTCAGTTGGCCGTTCAAGTGGGTGTTCTCGTGCTTTCTGATATTTCTTGTTGCGGTAGTCGCACGGTCGGCGTGGCGCCTGATCGGTCTTCTTGGCCCGCGATGGCAGCGGAGTCTCTGAGCGCATGAGCCTTTCGCTGGCGGTCATGCTCGGCGCATTTTTCGGCCTGATGCTCCTGCATGCCCCGATCGGGCTGGCCATGATTGCCAGCGGCATCTGCTATTTTGTCATTACGCGCCAGGATCTCGGACTGCCCGCCGAGCAGATCATGAACACCCTGTTCAGCAACTATGTGCTGCTGGCGGTGCCGCTGTTCATCTTCGCGGCCAACGTCATGAACTCGGGCGCGATCACCGACCGGCTGGTGGATTTCTGCCACACGCTGATGGGCCGTTTCCGCGGTGGCCTGGCGCACGTCGACGTGGTGGTGAGCCTGATCTTCTCCGGCATGAGCGGCAGCGCGATCGCGGATGCCGCGGGGCCGGGTGCGGTCACGATCAGGATCATGACCGCGGACAAGAAATACACCCCGGAGTTCGCGGCCGCGGTGGTGGTGTCCTCGGCCACCATCGGGCCCATCATCCCGCCGTCGATCCCGATGGTGTTGTTCTCGCTGGTGTCCGGAACGTCGCTTGGAGCGCTGTTCCTAGGTGGGGTACTTCCCGGCCTGCTGATGACGTTATTGCTGATGGCAATCATCGTGCTGATCGCGCATCTGCGCGGATTGCCTGCGGAACCGCCGGCGGCACTGCACGCCGTGGTGCGCGCAACCATCCGGGCGCTGCCGGCCCTGTCCCTGCCGGTGGTCCTGCTGGCCGGCATCTACTCGGGGGTGTTCACGCCCACCGAGGCGGCGGCGGTCGCCGGGCTGCACGCGCTGATCCTGGCCTGCCTGGTGTACCGCGCGGTGGGCATATCCGCGCTTTACCGCATGACGCTGGAGACGGTGCGCATGGTGGCAGCCATCTCGCTGCTGATCGCGGGCGCGTTCGTATTCAACTATGCCATCGTGATCGAACGCGTCCCAGCGGATCTGGCGGCGTGGCTGGGGCAGATGCAGTTGGCGCCGCTCGCTTTCCTGCTGGTGGTGAATCTGGTGTTTCTCGTCCTGGGCTGCTTTCTGGACACAACGATCCTGCTGCTGGTGCTCGTCCCCATCCTGCTTCCCACTGTCAAATCGCTGGGCATCGACCCGGTGCATTTCGGCATCGTGATCATCGTCAACATGATGATCGGATTGACGACTCCACCCTACGGCATGCTGCTCTTCGTCGTCAGGGCGATCACGGACGCTCCAATCGGCGCCATCGTGCGAGAACTCCTGCCATTCTTCGTGGCACTGTTGATTGCCTTGCTGCTGTTGATCCTGTTTCCTGCCATCGTGCTATGGTTGCCGCGTCTGGCGGGCTATTAGCGTCCATTCCGGCGGCGCCCGAGTGCCGGGGGTTGCGGACCGGCGTCGATCGGTGCGATGCTCCGCGGGCGCCACTGCAGCTGCGCAGTCCCGGCCAATCGACTTCTATGCTCTCGAGGTGCGTTCCGACATGACAGCCATTCACACCGTCGCCGATCTTCGCCTGCGCGCGCGCCGTCGCCTGCCGCGGCCCGTTTTCGACTTCATCGACGGTGGCGGAGGCGAGGAGTACTCGGTCGGGCGCAACGAGGCGGCCTTTGCCGAAACGAAGCTCGTCCCGCGCCTGTTCACCGAGTGCCGCAAGCGCGACCTGTCGGTGAATTTCCTCGGCACGAACTACGCGGCGCCCATTGGCGTGTCGCCGATGGGACTGGGCAATCTCGCCTGGCCGGGCACCGACGAGGCGCTGGTTCGCGCGACGGCGGCCGCCGGCATGCCGTATGCGCTGTCCACGGCGGGCAGCAGCACGGTGGAGCGCGTCGCGGAACTGGGCGGTGACCGCGCCTGGTTCCAGCTCTACCTGCCGCAGGAATTCGAGCTGTCGAAAAAGCTGATGCAGCGGGCCGACGACGCAGGCGTGCGGACGCTGGTGTTCACCGTGGACGCTTCGCAGCCGGGCCGGCGCCTGCGCGACCGGCGCAGCGGTTTCGGGCGACCACTGTGGGAGTATCCCCATGCCGTCCTTAGCTATGCGCTGCACCCCGGCTGGTCGCTGTCGACCCTCGCGGCAGGCACGCCGACCATGGCCAACCTCAGTTCGGGCGGCGGTGATTTCGAGGGCGCCAACGCGGCGCTGCAGTTCATGGGCTCGATCATGAATGCGAAGCTCGACTGGGATTCGCTCGAGCAGGTGCGCGCGCTGTGGCCGTACAAGCTCATCGTTAAGGGCGTGCTGAGCCCGGAGGATGCGCGCCGCATCGTCGCCGCCGGTGCCGATGCGGTGATGGTGTCCAACCATGGCGGGCGCCAGCTCGGCTCGGTGGTGTCTTCACTCGACGTGCTGCCGGCCATCCGCGCTGCGGTGGGTCCGTCCTATCCGCTGGTGCTCGACAGCGGGGTGCGCAGCGGTGAGGACGTGGCCAAGGCCATCGTCATGGGCGCGAATTTCGTCCTGCTGGGCCGGCCCTGGCTGTATGCCACTGCGGCGCTTGGGCCGGAGGCCGGTGCGGCCAAGGTGATCGAGATCCTGCGTGGCGAGCTCGACAACGCCATGTCGCAGCTGGGCTGCGCGACCATACCTGAGTTGACCAACGACCTGCTCTGGCGTGGCTGAGCGCGGGTAACAAGGCGAGGGGATCCTCCCTCGCGCTCCCTTGCGTCAGATGCCCCTGGCGGCAATTCTGTCGGGCGCTCTGGGAACCGGACTCGAAATGAGGGGAAACATCCCTGCACGCCCCTCTTATCAGATTGTTGCAGAGTTTCGTCGTGCAGCGGAATCAAGAGCTAGCCGCACCGATCCGCGGGTAGAACGGCGTCGCCGGAATGACAGCGGCCGCGTCTCGGAGAACACGCGGCCGTTCCTGTCGGTGTCCCTGCGCCTTGGCTACAGCTTGGTGAAACGCACCGGCACCGATTTGTAAATGGTGAACCAGGTTCCGGAGTCGCGCACCGGCGGCGAACTCGCGTCAATCTCCAGCCCGGCTGCGTAGAACAGCCGCGTTGTCGATACCAGCGTGCCATCGGCCGTGGTCGTTCCCTGCAGGCTGCGGCTGCCTGTGACCAGCGGCCGGCCCACGCACATGTGCACGCCACCGCCGAAGGCATGCCCCCACGGGACCTGGCCCTCCGCCTTGCGGTGCGGGTTGAAATCCTTGGCGTCGGCACCGAAATGGTCTTCCTGCGTGTTGGCGGGGATGAAGAACAGTGCAACGTCCTCGCCTTTCTTGATGGCGCGTCCGCTGGCAAGCGTGACGTCTTCAATGGCCGTGCGCATGCGCCAGGGTGCAGTGATAGTCAGGCGCAGCGAGTCGTAGGCTGCACGACGCAGGAACTCCGGGTCCTCGGCAATGAGGCGCCGGTCCTCGGGGTGTTTCTTCAGCCAATCCTCGAGGCGGAGGATGAACCAGGTCAGTGCGTTGGCAGTGGTCTGGGTGGAGGCGACCATGAACACATAGGTTTCGCGCAGCAGCAGGTCCTCGTCTCCGGCCCATGAGCCGTCGGTGTTGGTCATCATCAGCGTCATGCCGTCCTGCGGAAGTCCTGACATGTCGCCCTTGGCCCTGGCTTCGTCGATCAGTTTCTGGCGCCTTGCGCGCGACGGATTGTAGAACTGGGTGCGAAACTCCTCTCGTGCCTCTTCGCCCTTCCGGACGATGGCGCCGCCATCATCGCGTGCCCAATCGGCGACCAACCCGTCGCTGATGGCGATGACCTGCCGGATCAGCGCATCGGCGGCTTCGGGCGTTTCCGTGCCGTCGACCCCGGCCACGGCCGCTCCTATGCGGAACAGGCAGCGTTGTATGAAGGCCACCAGGTCAACCTCGATTGAGCCGTCGGCCTCGCGCTTCATTGCGGCAACTTCGTTCAGGCTGTGTTGCGTCACCGGCACGAGGTACTGTTCGCGCAGGAAGGCGATCTTGTGGTCGTCGAACAGTCTGGCCAGCGCGCGTCGGCGCTTCATGTGCCGTTCGCCGTCCAGCGTGATCAGGACATCCTTCATCAGTGTCTCTTTGTTGATCCGGTAGCCGCTCTGGAGAAAGGCCTTAGACCGCAGAACTTCGGCGCACTCGTCGTAATCCTCGATCAGCGTCACCCCGGCAAGGGTAGGCACCTTGGAGTAGTCCGGGGATTCGAGAATGATATCCATTGCGTTTCCTCGTTGAGAAGGCAGTGTGCGGAAGTTACTCAGTTGGCGTGCATGCGTCAAATTCCCGCGGCACCATTCTGACGTTCGAATGCCGGCCCGGCGCGTGTGACGGCCGCAGACAGCCGTCTTGCAAGACGAGCGCTACAGCCTGGTGAAGCGGATCGGGACTTCGGCGTAGAGGTCGTAGTGCGTCGTGGTGTCGCACACCGGCGGCCGCCGCGGATCGAGGGACAGCCCCGCCGCATAGAAGCGGCGGCTGACCGACACCATGGTGCCGTCCACGCCGATGGTGCCCGACATGTTGCGGCTGCCGGTCACGAGCGGGCGCCCGGGACAGGAGTGGGCGCCGCCACCGAAGGCAAGGCCCCACAGTGGCGCATCCTTCACCTGCCGGTGCGGGTTGAATTCGGCGGCGTCATGGCCGAACAGCGCCGGATTCATGTTGGCAGGGATGAACAGCAGCGCGACGCGTTCGCCCGCCTTGAAACTGCGGCCGGAGGACAGAGTCACGTCCTCCGTGGCGCGCCGGATGCGGGCGGGGGAGGCAACTGTCATGCGCAGCGAGTCGAACGCGGCGCGTCGAAGGAATTCCGGGTCCGCCTCGATCAGCTTGCGGTCTTCGGGGTGCGCCTTGAACCAGTCTTCCAGCCGCAGGATCAGCAGCACCAGGCTCGCGGCCGTGGTCTGGGATGCGCCGACGAGGAAGGTGCTCACTTCGCGAAGTGGCAGTTCGGGATCACCTTGCCACGCGCCGCCTTCATTGACCAGGATCATCGAGATCAGGTCGTTCGACAGCGGCTTAAGGTCCTCGCCTCGGGCGCGCGCGTTGTCGATGACGGCCTTGCGGTGTGCCACCGAGGGCTCGAAGAATTCGCGACGGAATGCATCCAGCGCCTGCATGGCCGCACGCTGCACGATCTGCGGGTCCCCGCGCGACCAGTCCACGGTGGCGCCCGTGGCGATGGCACGCACCTGCTCGACGAAGCGGTCGGCATCCGCGGGATTGTCCAGGCCATCGATGCCCGCCAGCGCGGCCGCCACCCGGTGCAGGCAGCGCTGGACCAGCAAGACCAGGTCGGCCGGGATGCTGCCGTCGGCTGCGCGCGGCTGGGCCGCGATCTCGGCCATGCACTGTTCGACGGCAGGGATGAGGTGGCGCTCGCGCACACCGGCCATGGCAGCATCATCGAACAGGTGGGCGAGCACGCGGCGGCGCTGCATGTGCGGCGGCCCATCGAGCAGCGTCAACGTGTCGCGCATCATGTGCTTGCCGCTGATGGCATACGCGCCCTGCACGAACTTTCGCGAGCGCAGCACCTCGGTGATCTCGTCGTAACTGACGAGCTGCACCATGTCGGCGATGGTCGCCGATTCCCTGTAGTCGGCCTGCGGGCTTGCCTTGTTCACTGGCTTCCTTCTCCCTGCCTGGTCTGTCTCGTCAGCGCAGCGTGAGCCCGCCGTCGACCGTGATCGTCGCGCCGGTCGTGTACGAAGCCGCATCGGAGGCGAGATAGATCACTGCGCCCGCCAGTTCGGCCGCCTCCGCCACGCGCCCGAGCGGCACCAGTTCGCGGAAATGCGCCATCACCGCGGGCGCCGTGATGATGTCACGATTGCCGGGCGTCAGCACGACGCCGGGCGCCACGGCGTTGACGCGGATGCCGTGAGGGGCCAGTTCCAGTGCCATGCCACGCATGAGCATGCGGATGCCGCCCTTGGCCGCGGCGTAGTGAGACAGTTCGGGCGCTGCGAACTCGGCGGCAATCGACGAGGTGAACACGATCGAGCCGCCGCCGTGCGTGCGCATGTGGCGGGCGAAGGCGAGCCCGCAGTGGAAGGAACCCGTCAGATTGCGCGCGATCATGCCCTGCCATTGGTCTGGCGTCAGGTCGAGGAAGGGGGTGCGCTCCCCGGCGGCACCGCCGGCATTGGCCACGAGAACAGACACGGGCCCGAATGCGGCGACGGCCTGCGCGAGGGCAGACTCCACTTGCTGCAGTTGGGTGTTGTCGCAGGTAATGGCCGCGGCCTGCAGGCCCCTGGCGCGGATGAGTTCAGCAGTGTCACCTACGCCGACATTGATGTCCATGCAGGTGACGCGGGCGCCCTCGGCCGCAAGCGCGAGGGCCAGCGCCTGGCCGATGCCGCGCGCGGCGCCGGTGACAACGGCGTGCTTTCCGGCAAGTCTCATGTGCGTTCCGTTCGTTGTGGTGTTGTTCCGCGCAAGGGGCCGAATGGTGCCGCGCGTATCGTGCACCTGCCGGATCAGTTCGGAGAAGGTCCGGCTGCGGATTTGAATGCGTCAACCCGCGCGCGGTACTCCGCTCGCAGTCGCGCCACCGGCCGTGCGGCCGGAAGCACGTCATGGATCGAGGCCACGCCCTGGCCGGCGGACCAGATGTCGCGCCAGGCCTTGCTCTCTGGTTTTTCCGGATCCTTCTTGTATGGTTGGATGATGTGGGACAGGTCGACGCCGGCGGGGGCGGCAAGCCGATCCGGGTCCAGCCCGGCATCTACGATGCTGGCGCGCAGGAATTTCGCCGCAATGCTCGAGATGGCCGGCGTGCAGACGATGTCCGACGCACCGGCATCCGCCAGCATCTGCTTGTTGGCGTCCGCGGCCATGGATTCGGTGGTGGCGATGAAG
The DNA here is from genome assembly GCA_016867955.1 of Betaproteobacteria bacterium. Classification (GTDB taxonomy): domain Bacteria; phylum Pseudomonadota; class Gammaproteobacteria; order Burkholderiales; family SG8-39; genus CAIYPG01. The sequence continues at coordinate 1,280 of VGIE01000021.1, read as the reverse complement.
CGCGTGCCCATGTAGCCGAGGTGGGCACCCAGCATCGGCGCTGCGGCGATGTCGCCGCCGGTGGAGATGCAGCCGGAGAGAATGATGGTCTTGTCGAAAAAGGCCCGCACTTCGGCCATCAGCGCCGTCGGGTTGAGGGTGCCGGCATGCCCGCCGGCGCCACTGGCGACGAGGATCGGGCCGTCGACCCCCGCCTCTGCGGCCTTGCGCGCGTGCTTCGCGGTTGTGACGACATGGAACACCGCGCCGCCGTAGGAATGCACGGCATCCACCACCTCAGTGGCCGCACCCAGCGAGGTAATGATCACCGGCACCTTGTGCCTGACACGCAGCGCGAGGTCCGCGGCAACGCGCGGGTTGGTCTTGCGGACGATGAGGTTGACGGCGAAGGGAGCGGCATCAATGGAAAGGCCGGCGCGGATGGCTTCAAACCATTCGCCGAGACCCTCGCTGCCGCGCTGGTTCAGGGCTGGGAAGGTACCGACAATGCCGGCATTGCTGCAGGCGATGACGAGGTCCGGTGCTGAAGTCAGAACCATCGGGGCGGCGATGACCGGCAGTTTCCGGCGGCCGGCAAGCGAGCGGGGAAGCGGCATGCGGATCGTTCTACGGGGGCAGGATGTCTTGGCAATACGCGGCTGGGCATACCGTGTCGCCGCCGCGTGCCTGTAAGCGCAGGGCGCGCCGCGGTCTCCGCTCACGTGCGGGCCGCCCCGGCTGCCTCTGAGGGCTCGGGCCGCCGCAGCATGCGCATGTACTGGCGGGCGATCTCGGTGGGCGTGAACTTGCCGTCGGCGCGATACCAGGTGAGCGTGCCATTGAGCCCGGTGAGGAACTGCAGGCGGAACACGTTTCGGTCGACGCCCGCCGGCGTGTCGACGTCGGCCACCAGCCTGCGGAACAGGCGTTCGTACTTGTCGCGATGGCCGATGAGTTGCCGGCGAATGGGACCGAGGCTGGGGGGGATCAGCACGGCCACGGCGTCCACCGGTCTGAGCAGGGCCTCGCAGTGCGCTTCTGCAGCCGCCTGAAGTCGCGCCCAGGGGTCGTCGATGCCCCTGATTGCCTGCTCTACGGCGTCGCGCATGGCCTTGAGACCGGCGGCGTGCACCGCCGAGAAAAGCTCCTCCTTCGATTCGAAGTACCAGTACAAGGCGCCCACCGTGATCTTGACCGCGGCGGCAATGTCGCGAATCGAGGTGGCATCGAATCCCTTGCGGGCGAACAGTCTGGCTGCTTCGTTGATGATGGTCCTGCGCCGGTCAGGCGGCGCAGCCGGC
>VGIE01000020.1 GCA_016867955.1 Betaproteobacteria bacterium | reverse complement strand
GTTGCAGAACCGCTTCGCGCGGGCTCTTCAGCAGGTTGACGCGCAAGTCGAGCGGCGCCGGGTCCAGGAACGCGCGCGCGTGCATGAGCAGCGTCGCATCGTCAAATTGCAGGCGCAGCGCATCGATGACCCAGTCCGGCAGATCGCACTGCACCCCGAACGGTTGCGCCGCATGCACGGCGCTCTTGACGCCCGCCAGCCATTCGCGGTCTCCTCGGCGAAGCAGCGGCTCGAGCTCGCGCAAATTGGTGCCCATCAGGCTTGACCAGACCGCCAGCACGGTCTGCCGGGCGCTTGCCTTGGGCGCCACCGCCTGCAACAGACGCAGGCGCCGCACCGCCGCGTAGACCGTCTCGGCAATCAGCGCGCGGTCATTGGGCCCGGCTTCGCGGTGCCCGCGGAAAAATGCCGACAGCACTACGTCGGCCGGGCGCTCGAAAGCCGTCACTTCGGCGAGAGCCTCTTCGCACAGCGCCAGCAGCGCCATCGAGTGGCGCGGCGCCTTCACCGGCGCTTCCGCCCCCGGCCGCACTGCCGCCTTCACGAGCCCATCCGTGTGACCATCTGATCGATGCGCGTGCCGTCCTTTTCGATCACCAGGATGCGCACGGGAATGAAGCCGCGCCGGGAAGCCAGCCAGATTTCCGTCCCGCGATCATCGCCTGCATCGCGCTGCTTTACCAGCTTGACGGTATCGATGTCCCCGGCCGGGGTCTTCAGCACTTCGTTTCCGGCAATGGCGTAGCGAAAGGTGCTGAGCCCCCTGCCATCGCTGAGCAGGGCACGGACCTCCTTGCCCTGGGGCGGACTGAAGGCAAAGCTCCAGAGAAAACTCAACCGGTCGGACAGGCTCGCCCCCTGTTCGAGGGCAGGCATGGGCTGCGCATCGGTGCGACCCGCCTCGCCCTGCGACAGGCTGCCCTTGGCCCAATTGAAGCGCGCCACGTTCTCCGGACGGTCGCCGCGCCGGTCGCGGAACTCGTTTGGGCGCAGCCCGCTGGGCGTCACTTCGCCGACGCTGCTGCGCTTGGCAGATCCCGATCGGGCGAGTGCAAACAGTCCCTTGCCCTTTACCTCCGATTCCAGCACGTAGCGCTTGCCGTCGTGCTGCATGGTCTCCACGACCTGCGCCATTGCGGTGCCGTTATGGCTCATGTCGTACTCCACGGTCACGCGTTGCGGCGGCGCGGCGAGGACAGTACCGCTGCAGAACAGGGCAATCGACATAGTGAAGAACCAGGGTGTCTTGGCCGGCAATTTCATGGCGGACCGCTCGCGCTGAGATTGGATTGCGTGAACACGTGCATGCCGGAGCCGCTTTCGTCGGCATCCTCACCAGTAACGCGCACCACGCCCTTTTCGACGACAAGACGCCCCTCGAGGAGCCAGCGCAGCGCGCGCGGGTAAATGCGGTGCTCCTGCTCCAGCACCCGGGCAGCGAGGGCATCCTCGTTGTCGCCGGGCAACACCGGCACCGCGGCCTGGGCGACGATGGGCCCGTGATCCAGCCTTAGCGTGACGAAATGGACGGTGCACCCGTGTATCTTGATGCCGTGCTCCAGGGCCAGCCGATGCGTGTGCAGCCCAGGAAACGCCGGCAGCAGCGACGGATGGATGTTGAGCAGCCGCCCCTCATAATGCGCGACAAAAGCCGGCGTCAGGATGCGCATGAAACCTGCCAGCGCAATGGCATCGGGCGCATGGCGATCGATGCATTCCGCGAGCGCCGCATCGAACTGCTCCCGGGAGGCATATGCCCGATGATCGATGCCCTCCGCGGCAATGCCGCGTTCCCGCGCCCACGCCAGGCCTGCGGCGCCCGGAAGGCTGGAAATGACCGCAGCCACGCGCGACGGCCATCTTTCAGCGGCCGCGGCCTCGACGATCGCACGCATGTTGCTGCCGCGCCCAGAGATGAGGATGACCAGTGATTTCATGCCGGCATTGTACCGGCACCCCGCTGCGTGATCCGTACGCCGGCGCGTGCCTGCCGAATCCGCGCGCGCACCCGCCACGCCGCGGGAATTATACCGTTACCGATATAGGAACTGCCTACCGACATACATCCAGAGCGGGGCTTTGAATTTAAAACCATACAATTGCCGCTTGGCGCTGCGCCGCCGGCTCAGCGCTGTGCCGGCGTATCGGGTGGAGACGACCCGCCGCGCATGTCGGTCTCGAAGAGCTCGCGCAGCTGCTCGGCGGCCTCCTGCGATATCTGGATCAGCTGCGCCTCGTCGTGATGTACCGCGTACTGCGCTTCCAGCTGCTCTTCGTCATGCCGGCGGAAGAACGCCACGGCGCGTTCGGTTGCGCCAGACCCCACGCCCAGGCGCAGCAGCGCGAGCCGTCCCATGTCCAGGCTGGCTGGGAAGGTCTCGCGGAAGATGCTGCGCACCCCGAGGTCGCGCAACCTGAAGTAATGCACGCGATTGCGCGCCCGCGCGACGATGGGCAGTGCCGGGAAGTGCCGGCGCACCACCTCGTCCGTCCTCACCGAGGCCTCCACGTCGTCGATGGGCAGCACGAACAGTTTCGCCTCGCCAGCCTTGGCCGCCTCGAGCAATTCGAGGCGCGAGGCATCGCCGTAATACACCCTCGCCCCGAAGCGTCGCACGAAGTCCACCTGCTGGTAGCTCGCCTCCAGGGCCGTGAAGGCAATGCCGTTCATGCGCAGCAGCCGCGACACGATCTGGCCCACGCGGCCGTAGCCGGCAATGATCACCGGATTGGCGGCTGAATCGATGGCATCGAACTCCGGCGCCGCGCGTCGCGCCAGCCACGGATCGATCACGCGGTCCTGCAGCGCACAACACAGTGGTGCCAGCAGCATGGACACCGTCACCACCAGCACCAGGAGCTGCACCGTCTGCGGCGCCAGCACGCCCTGGCCACCCGCCGCCGAAAACAGCACGAAGGCGAACTCCCCGCCCTGTGCCAGCGCGATGGCCAGGCGCATGGCGCTGTCGGCTGGCGTCCGCGCCAGTCGTACGATGCCGAAGACCAGCGCGAACTTCAGCAGCATGAGGGCCACCGCCAGGCCCAGAACCAGCCCGGGCTGCTTCGCGAACACACCCAGGTTCGCACTCATGCCGACCGCGATGAAGAACAGGCCGAGCAGCAGGCCCTTGAACGGCTCGATGTCGGCCTCGAGCTCGTGGCGGAACTCGGAGTCCGCGAGCAGCACGCCTGCCAGGAACGCACCCAGCGACATCGACAGGCCGATGGAGGCCATCAGCAGCGCCGCACCAACCACCAGCAACAGCGCGGCGGCGGTGAACACCTCGCGCCCGCCGTAGGCGGCGATGGCCTTGAGCGCCGGTCGCACCACCACCCGGCTTGCGGCAATGACCACGGCGATCGCCGCCAGTCCCTTGACGGCGGCAAGCCAACCGCCTTCCATCCCGGGCGCTGCAAGGGGCACTACGGCGGCAACCGTCACCAGCAGCGGCAGCAGCGCGAGCATCGGAATGACCGACAGGTCCTGAAACAGCAGGACCGCAAACGCCTCGCGGCCGCGTCGCGCCGCAAGCTGGCGGCGCTCGGACAGCGACGACAGCACCATCGCCGTGGAAGACATTGCCAGTCCGATGCCAACCACCAGCGCCGCCTGCCAGCCCAGCCCCAGGGCCATCGTCAACCCGCCCAGCAGAAGCCCGCTGGCAACCACCTGCACCCCGCCCAGCCCGAACACGGGTCGCCGCAGCACCCAGAGCCGGCGCGGCTCCAGTTCGAGCCCGACCAGGAACAGCAGCAGCACGACGCCGAACTCGGCTAGTTCCATGGTCGCGACGACTTCCCCGGCGAGCCCCAGGCCCCAGGGACCGATCAGCATGCCGGCGGCGAGATAGCCGAGCACGGCGCCGAGTTTCAGGCGCTGGAACAGCGGCACCAGCAGCACCGCCGCCTGCTCGAGCAGATGCATGCGATCAGGCCGCCAGCCGCGCGGTCACCGAGACCAGTCGCCGGACCAGTCCGAGCACCGACGCCTGCAGCTTGACGTCGGTCAGCGCCCCTTCGCGACTGAACAATTCATGCGCCCGTCCCACCGCCACCTGTTCGGTCAGCACCAGCACGCCCAGCGCCTGCAGTATCTGGCGCAGGTGCACCAGACCGCGCAATCCGCCATAGGCACCCGGCGAGGCCGCCAGCAATGCCGCCACCTTGCCGTGATAGGGCGCGAGCCCATTCTGGCCATCGGTGGGTCGCGACACCCAGTCCAGCGCGTTCTTGAGCACTGCTGCAACCGAGGCATTGTTCTCGGGCGAGGCGATCAGCAGGCCCTGATGATCGGCCACCAGTCGCCGCAGCCTGCGCGCATCAACCGGCACGCCTTCCTTCGCCTCCAGGTCGCCGTGATAAAGCGGCATCGGGTAGTCGTTGAGATCGATCAGCGTGACCTCGGCTCCCTCGGCTGTCACCGCCTTCGCGGCCACCTGCACCAGCTTCTTGTTGAGCGAATCGCGTCGTGCGCTGCCGGCAAGAGCGAGGATGCGTACTGGCATTGCTGGATCACTCCACATGAATACCCGGTTTTCGCCCGCGCAGATAATTGCTCAAGGCGGGTTGAACAGCGGGACGTCGGCGATCAGCGACCGCCCGGTGTCCCCATTCCCGCCCTGATCGCCTCGATGCGGGCACGATTGACGCCGAAATCCTTGCGCCCGAGCCGGGACGCGGACCGCACGTGAATCAGCCCGGCAGGGTCAAGCGCGAACTCGGTGTCGTCGACGAAACCCATCAGCCGGGAAGTGAATTCCACGTACAGGTAGCCCGGCTCGTCGCGAACAATGGCTGTGCGCTCCATGCCACGCACCAACTCGCGCAGCGCACGCCACGCTGCCGCCGGGTCGCCGGAAATCGCCAGCGGCGCGATGTAATGCTCCGCGTCGGCCGCATCGGCCTGGCTGGACACGCAGTTAGGCGTCGGCTTGCAGGGCGACAGCTTCCCGGACGTGATGCCGAGCGTCTGCGGTCGTGATCCACTGAAGAGCCCCATCTGGCCTCCTGCCAAAACTACGGCACCGACGGCGACGGCGGCCTGCAGCAACCATCGGAGGACGCGGGCAAATCGAATTGAGGTCGGCACAGGGAGCGTATCCATGCGAGGGTTCGTCGCCGCTGCAGGGAAGTCACGTGTCCGATGCTGCCGGCGCGCGCGATCAAGCCGGCGCCTGCCCCTCGCCGCGCTGCGCGATCTCCTGATGCACTTCGACCATGTTGACGGCCTTGGCCTGCGCGATAACCTGCTCGAGGCCCGGCGGCGGCAGCGCGCCCGCCTCCGCATACAGGATGACCTTCTCACGGAAGAACATCAGCGTCGGAATGGAGCGGATGTTGAACGCGCCCGCAAGTTCCGGCTGGTCTTCGGTATTGACCTTGGCGAACACCACATCGGAGTGCTTTTCTGACGAAGCCTCGAAGGTAGGCGCGAATGCCCTGCAGGGCCCGCACCAGGGCGCCCAGAAATCCACGATGACCATGTCGTTTCCGGTCACCACACTCTCGAAGTTGTCCTTGGTCAGCATCACGGTCGCCATCACAGGCTCCACTCGGGAAATGCGTTTCAGTATAGCAGGCAGGCATGACGCGACTCCCGTGCGCCCGCTCTGCGGCCACGCTTGCCGCAGCATCCTGCTCTCGCATATAAACCGTCCATGTCCAGCATTGCTTACCGCGGCCGTTTCGCCCCTTCACCCACCGGCCCGCTGCACTTCGGCTCCCTCGTCGCGGCAATGGGAAGCTGGCTGGATGCGCGCGCTAAGAATGGCGCGTGGCTGTTGCGCATCGAAGACCTCGACCAGCCGCGCGAGGAACCCGGCGCGGTCGCATCCATCCGCGCAACGCTCGAGGCCTGCGCCCTCGAGTGGGATGGTGAAATTGCGGTGCAGAGCGGGCGCAACGAGTGGTATGCCGCAGCGCTCCAGCGTCTGAAAGACGCTGGAGCCGTGTTTCCGTGTGCCTGCAGCCGCCGGGAGATTGCCGACTCCAGCACCCCCGGGTTGCGGCAGGGCAAGGAGGCGGTCTACCCGGGCACCTGCCGCCACGGGCTTCCGGCGGGCCGCAGCGTGCGCGCCTGGCGCGTGCGTGTCGAGGAGGCCGTCATCGAAATGGACGACGCCGTGCAGGGGCGGCTACGGCAGCAGCTCGCGACGGAAGTCGGCGACTTCGTCGTCTTGCGCGCCGACGGCTGCTTTGCCTATCAGCTCGCAGTCGTGGCGGACGACGCTGCGCAGGGAATCACGCACGTTGTGCGCGGTGCCGATCTCATTGACTCGACACCCCGCCAGGTCCATCTGCAGCGGCTGCTGGGATACGCAACGCCGCGCTACGCGCATTTGCCGGTGGCATTAAACGCGGCCGGCGAAAAACTCTCCAAGCAAACGCTGGCCACTCCCCTTGATCCGCGTCGCTGTGCCAGTGCCATGGTCAGCGCGCTGGAATTCCTCGGCCAGGCCCCGCCTACAATGCTGTCGCGTGCTGCGCCGCGCGAGATCCTCGACTGGGGGCGCGCGCACTGGTCGCTCCCTCGTGTGCCACGTGTGCGCGCTCGGCCTGTCCCCGGGAGCGCCGTCTGACGACGCCCCGCGGTGCTACGCTGTCCGCCGCGGCGGAATCACCACCGTTGCAAGCGCCAGGCAGACCAGCAGCAGCGCGCCAAAGTCGGTCCACTGCGGCTTTTCACCGAGGACGAGCATTCCACTGAAAACGCCGATCACCGGAATCAGCAACGGCGACAGGGACGACACGGTCGCGGGAACAATCACCACGATACGCGTCCACGCCCACATGCAGAACATGAACGAAACGAAGATGTTGTAGAGGACGCCGAGGATCGACCAGACACCGAGCCCCGCAAATGACATGCCCTCGGGTTCCAGCCAGAGTGACCCGATCACAAAGGGCGGGATCGAAAGCAGCAGTTGCCAGGCCGTGAATGAGGATGCGGGAAGAGTCACCGGCCAGCGTTTGGTGAACAGCGTACCCAGCGCCCACGATATGGACGCACCGAGCATCAGCATCGTGCCCAGCGGCGCCTCGCCAATGCTGTGCAATTCCGGCAAGACAAGAAGCAGCACGCCGCCGACCCCGAGCACGAGGCCCAGCCACTTGCGGGTGTTCATCCGCTCGCCGAGCAACCATATTCCTCCGAGGGTGGACCACACCGGCAGGGTAAAGGTGAGGATCGCAGCGCGGCCCGAGTCCATGAGGCGCACGCCGAAGACCACAAAGACGTTCCAGAGCACGACGTTGAACAGCGCGATCAGGCACAGGCGCTGCCACTGGCCTTCGGGAACACGACAGGCAAGCCCGTTCGCCCTTGCCAGCGCGAACAGGCCCGCCGCGCCGCCGAGCAGGCACCAGAGGCGAAAGGACAGCGGCGCCATGTCTTCCAGGACCACCTTGATGACGGTCCAGTTGAAACCCCAGCCGAGGGTCAGGCCTGCCAGCAGCAGCAACGCAGATGGCGGCAGCGTTGAGGCGTGTTGCGTTGCAGAATTCCGAACGCTCACGCGCTCGCCCGCAGGGGCCCGCCCTGCCCGCCATCGAGCGGAACACGAAAAGCGCCAAAAGCCAAAGGGAGGTTATTTTTATCTATATCATTCATATATTTGAAGCATAGCAACTGCTAACGTGCGAAAACAGCGGCAACCCGGCGCATCGCGCCTGAATAATTATAAAGTATTGATTCTAAATACTATTAAATTCTTGCTCGAAAATCTTGTTGCAACGCAATATTTTTCTTGACACGCTCGATAAAACGCTTAGAATCTAAGTTGTTGCACCGCAATATACACGCAGTGGTGGCCTGCAAGACAAGTCATACGAATTACTCATTCGCAGCACTGGCCTCACCTGTTCCGCGACCAATTGATGAACCAGGAGAGCTTGACATGTACGTTACCCCGGAACAAGTCGTCGCAACAAACAAGGCTGGCGTCGAAACCCTGATCAGCCTCGCGCACAGCCAGTTCGCCGCTTTCGAACGTTTGTCGGCCCTGACCTTCAATGCCACCAAGTCGGCATTCGAAGACAGCGTCGCGCACACCAAGGACGTGTTGAACGCCAAGGACGTGCAGGAAATCGTGACCCTGAACACTTCGGCCGCCCAGCCCACGATCGAAAAGGCCATCGCCTACTCGCGCAGCGTCTACGACGTCGCCACGCAGTCACAGGGTGAACTGACCAAACTGGTCGAGGCTCAGACCAGCGACTTCAACAAGAGCGTGGTTGCGCTGGTGGACAAGGTATCCAAGAACGCGCCGGCAGGCTCCGACGTCGCAGTTGCCGCGGTGAAATCGGCGCTCGCCGCCGCCAATTCGGCCTACGACAGCATCAGCAAGATTTCCAAGCAGGCCACCGAGCTTGCCGAAGCAAACTTTATCGCCGCATCCAACGTTGCGCACGCGGTCAAGGAAGGCAAGAAGAAGTAAGAGTACCTAACAACGCGAGGGGATACCCCCCTCGCGCTCCCCTGCTTCGGCGGCCCTGACGAAATCCGTTGAGGCCTCGAGAACGATCTTTGCAAGGCAGCTGCGCTCGCGGACCCTTCTCCTCCCCGCGGACGTCGTTGTGGAAGTCCCCGGCAAAAATGCCGGGGACTTTTTTCATTCCCAAGCGCTGCGCAATCGGCCTGGCATCCTGCAACGCGGGCAGACGACTCCTCCCTGGCGGCGGGAGCCGCCAGCGTTCATGGGGACTTCGGCTCCCAACTGCCCTTCAGCGCGTCCACGCCGGCCTGCAGCATCTCCAGCGCGGGACCGACTTCTTCCGGGACGCCTCGTGCGCCCAGCTCAATGTGACGGCGCGAACCGTCCTCCCCGACGCTTGGCAGGCTGAAGGTCTTGATACCGGCAAAGCGCGACTCGACTTCCTGCATGAGCGGCGTGACAGCGCTTTCGGGTAATCCGTAGACCATGATGGCAGCATCCGCCTCGCGCACGCTGTTGAACAGATGCGGGTACCGCCTGTCCAACACCCATTCCACCATCGGCCAGGCCATCACCGGAAAGCCGGGAACGAAGTGATGATCGCCCACCGAGAAGCCGGGGATGCGGTTGTAGGGATTCGGAATGATCACCGCCCCGAGCGGGAACTCGCCCATCTTCAGCCTGAACGGAGTGACCTCCACGCCTGCACGTGCGCGAATCTCGGCCTCCGCTTCCGGGTGCAGGACGAGGTCCACGCCGAGTGCCTCAGCCGCGCTCTGGCGAGTGTGGTCATCCGGCGTCGCGCCGATGCCACCGAAACTGAAGACGATGTCCGCCCCTGCCAGGGTGCGCTTGAGCGTCGCCGCGATCAGTGTCGGGTCATCTCCCAGATACTGCGCCCAGTCGAGGCGCATGCCGCGCGCGCGCAGGATCTCAATCAGCTTGCCGAAGTGCTTGTCCTGCCGCTTACCGCGGGTGATTTCGTCGCCGATGATGATAGCGCCCAGCATGAGTGCCTCCAGGAAGAGTCCTACCTGCCCGCCCGCTCAGTTCCCGACTCGCGTCCATCGCCCCTCGAGCGGGGCCTCGCGCAGCGCGCGCAGGCGATCAAGCGCGAAGTGGATGAACACCAGACCGCCGTAGACAGGCGCAAAGAAGCCGAGCAGCGGGACATGCGCCGCAAACGCGGTGATCGCACCCAGCGCCAACAGGCTCCAGCGCTCCCTGCCCAGCAGAAGACTGATCTCCTCCGCCGAAGCATGCGTGGCCAGCGCATCGTAGCGGAACACGCGCTGGTTCAGGTAGCCGAGCAGGCCCAGCGTCAGCAGGGGCCATGCCGGCGGGAACACCCAGAGCGGGGCGGTGATCAGCGCTAGCAGCGCAACCCATGCCACCGCCGCCACACTGTTCCACACGCTGCCAACCAAGGTGCCGCCATGACGCTCGTCGAGCTGCGCGTAACTGCGTGCCGCAACATGTGACACCATGATCGGCATGGCGAAAATTCCTACCACGAGCACCGTAACGATAATCAGTACGGGCACCATCAGTGCAATCAACAACACCCAGGCCGCATGCGCCGCTACCAGCGTCAGCGGCCAGTAGGCGAGCAGCCATTCCAGCATTTCCCAGTCGCGCATCTGCGCATCCAGCCACGCCACGGCCTGCGACCAGAACGCGATTCCCAGGACCAACCAGGCGACGATGGTCACGACGATGGGGAGCAGCAGCAGCAGGAACATCCTGGGATGCGCGAGGCTCACCAGTGCCTTGAGCAGTGCGCGAGGGATCGGGGTCATGGACAGGCGTTCGGGTCAGCTGGGATACGGGACATCAATTCCGGGCAATCAGCAGCGCTTCGCGGCCGCACGGCGCAATCAGCGCGGCGCATGGACGGCATTGTAGCCTTCATGCAGCGCCGCGCCATGAGCCCCGTGCGCAGCCCCGGTTGCAAAAAGCGAATCGAGGAAGTAACGTTTCGCCCTGGAGATCGCCTCGCAGAAACCTCGATCAATGGTTTCCGCGCCTCGCCACAATCCCCGATCCGCAGATCCTCAGGTCGAATCTTGAAGAGGTGTTCGCATGAAACCCGCTGCCTTTGACTACGTCGTTGCCACCAGCACGGACGACGCAGTAAGCCGCCTGGCCGAGTTCGGCGAGGACGCCCGCGTCATCGCCGGCGGTCAGAGCCTGGTTCCGATGCTGGCGCTGCGCCTCGCCCGCCCCTCCGTGCTCGTCGACATCAACCGCATCGCAGAACTCGCAGGCACCAAGGCGGAGGGATCCTCGCTGCGCATCGGCGCGATGACGCGCCAGAACACCATCATGCAGGACGCGCTTGTTGGCAAGCATGCACCCGCGCTCGCGGCGGCGACCCGCCTCGTCGGCCACCATCAGACGCGCAACCGCGGGACCATCGGCGGCTCGATCGCCTTGGGTGAACCGGCCTCCGAGTACCCAGCCACCGCCGTTGCCCTCGGCGCGCAGATCGAACTGCGTTCCAAGGGCGGCACACGAACAATCCCGGCGCGCGATTTCTACGAGGCGGCGTATACCACGGCGATCAAGACTGGCGAGATGATCCATGCGGTCCATTTCCCGCATTGGCCCCAAGGCACCGCCATGGCGGTCGACGAAATCGCCCGGCGTCCCGGCGATTTTGCGCTGACCGGCATCGTCGTTGCCCTCGCCATCGACGCCGGCGGCAAGATTACCCGGGCCGGCATCGGCTGGTTCGGCATGGCGCAGACACCCTGCGTTGCCGTGCAGGCGGAGAAGGCCCTGGTCGGCCAATCGGCCGCGAAGCTCGACATCCCCGCAATCGCCGCCCTCGCCGTGGCCGACACCGAACCCTGGGACGACATCCACGCAACCGTGGCCTATCGCCGCATCGTCGGCGGCCGCCTCGCCGCCCGCGTCATCAAGAAAGCTGTCGCAATGAAAGGAATCGCATGAGCGACCACAACATCGAATCCAGGATCAATGGCGCCGTCTACAAGAAGACGGTTCCCGCCCGCCGCACTCTGGCTGACTTCCTGCGCCAGGACTGCAACCTGACGGGCACGCACATCGGATGCGAGCACGGCGTCTGTGGCGCCTGCACGGTCATCGTCGATGGCGTCGCAGTGCGTTCCTGCCTGATGCTGGCAGTGCAGGCCGACGGTGCCGACGTGCGCACCGTCGAAGGCGTCGCCAGCCAGGACGGCACGCTGCACCGCGTGCAGCAGGTGCTGCACGAAGAGCACGGCCTGCAGTGCGGATTCTGCACGCCGGGATTCGTCATGACGCTGGTATCGCTGGTGGAGCGCGGCGACAACGTGAGCGAAGAGGAAATGAAGGCCGCATTGTCAGGGCATATCTGCCGCTGCACCGGCTACCAGGGCATCCTGCGCGCCGTGAAGAAGCTGGCCACGCAGAACACCACGGCAAAGGCCTGACCATGAGCGACATCGCCCGGGACGGTCCCAGCGCCGCCCGCTATGTGGGCCAGTACATCGGCCGCAAGGAAGACCCGCGCCTGCTCACGGGTCGCGGCCGTTATGTGGACGACCACGCGCTCCCCGGCATGCTGCATGCAGCGTTCGTTCGCAGCCCGCATGCCCGGGCGAAGATCAAGTCGATCGAGACCGGAGACGCGCGCGCCGTACCCGGCGTCTTCGCCGTTTATACCGGCGCCGACCTGAACGGAATGACCGCAACGCCAATGCGCAGCATGTTCTATCCGCCTGCGGTGCAGTACCCGCGCCTGCTGCCGTTGTCGGAGACCGACGTGCGCTTTGCCGGCGATGCCGTGGCCATGGTGCTGGCGGACGACCGCTACATCGCCGAGGACGCCGCCGAACTCATTATGGTCGACTACGACCCCGAAGACCCGGTGCTGGACTACCTGACCGCGGCGGACAAGCCCGCGGTGCACGCGGAGATCGGCACCAACCTCGTGCTCGAAGTCGCCTCGCCGCCGGACGCCGAGATCGACGCAATCTTCGCCAAGGCCGCGCATGTGGTGGAGGAGACCATCCACCAGCAGCGCCACCTCGCCATGCCCATGGAGACGCGCGGCCTGATCGCCATGTTCTCCCCGCTCAACGAGATGACAGTGCACCTGTCGACGCAGGGCCCGCACCTGGCGGCGAAATACTTTGCCCAAGTATTCGGCCTCGCTGCGCACCAGGTGCGCGTGCTGGCCTTCGATGTCGGCGGCGGCTTCGGCCTCAAGGTGCATCCCAACCGCGACGAGATCGCCATCATCGCCGCAGCCCGCAAATGCGGCCGCCCGGTGAAGTGGATCGAGGATCGCATGGAGCACCTGGTTGCCTCCAACAGCGCGCGCGAGGAATCGGCCAGAGTCAAATTCGCCTTCGACAAGGACGGCATCATCCAGGCCGCCTCCTTCGACTACATGGGCGACGCCGGCTCCTACGCCTGGCACGCGGGCCCCGGACCCAAGGCCTCCGAAGTGTTTCCCGGCCCTTACCGCATCCCGAAGTACGCCTTCCGCTCGCGCACCTACTACACCAACACCGTGGGCCTGGGCGCCTATCGCGGTCCGTGGATGTTCGAGACCGTTGCCCGCGAATGCGTCATGGACGTGGCGGCACGGCAGCTGCGC
>VGIE01000019.1 GCA_016867955.1 Betaproteobacteria bacterium | reverse complement strand
AGTCGGCGATGACATTGGCGCAGGGCGTGATGGAGCGCAAGCGGAAATCCGTCTTGAACGCTCCTGGCTCCACAATGGTCACCTTGATGCCCAATGAGCCGACCTCGTGATCCAGGGATTCCATCATGCCTTCGAGCGCGAACTTGCTGCCGTTGTAGGCACCCATTCCGGGGCCGCCACGAACGCCGCCGACCGAGCTCAGGGTGAATATCTGCCCGCTGCGCCGCTCGCGCATGCCAGGCAGCACGGCCCGCAGCACGTTCAGCGTTCCATATACATTGGTGCGGAATACGCGTTCAACTTCCTCGTAGCTGCATTCTTCGATCGCGCCCGCCAGTCCGATGCCCGCGTTGTTCACCAGGACATCGATCCTGCCAAACTTGCGCAAGGCCTCGGCGACTGCGGCACGGACGTCTCCCTCATCGGCGATGTCCAGCGCAAGGGTCAGAATCCGGTCCGGCGCCTTCGCCTCCAGGTCTCTGATCTGCTCCACGCGCCGCGCGGTGATCACGACATTGTCCGTGTGGTCGGCCAGCGCCTCCGCCATCGCACGGCCGAGCCCGGACGAGCATCCGGTGACGAACCAGGTACGGGGTTGCTGCTGCATGCGGGAATCCTTTCCAGAGGGCCGCGCGAATCAGGACTTCGAATGTGTTTTCGGGCAGCGGCCCATGCGCTAAAATGTTCGCTGTCATTATACGTGCCCCCTCCCGAGGGCCCCTCGAACGGCCGTCTCAGCGGCCCGAGGTTCGCGATCTGCATTCCCCCGTTTCTTGCTTCTCCGGTTCCTTGCCATGCACTTGCCGCCTCGTTAGCCGTTGCATCGCCGCGCCCCCAAGTGGGCCACTTCGCCGCAGCTTCAGCATGCATCTTCAAGTTCAGCCACTCAGGAAAGGTTTTCACATGTCGCAGCAGAAATCTCTGGAAGGCAAGGTTGTCATCGTCACCGGTGCCGGGCGCGGGATCGGTCGCGACATCGCGCTGCTCATGGGCGCGGAAGGCGCCAAGGTGATCGTCAACGACCTCGGCGGCGGCCCCGACGGCGAAGGCCAGGCCGACCTCAGCGTGGCCAGCGGGGTGGTCAAGGAGATCCAGGCGGCAGGCGGACAGGCTGCGCCCAACGGCGACAGCGTGGCCGAAGCGGCCAGCGCCGAGCGCATCATCAAGCAGGCTGTGGACACCTACGGCCGCATCGACTGTGTGGTCAACAACGCCGGAATCCTACGCGACCGCATCTTCCACCGCATGTCCACGGTGGACTGGCAGATGGTCATCAACGTACACCTCAACGGCTGCTTCTACATGTCGCGCGCGGCCGCGCCCTACTTCAAGGAGCAGCAGGGTGGCTCATTCGTCCATTTCACGTCCGCTTCCGGCCTCGTCGGCAATTTCGGCCAGGCCAACTATGCCGCCGCCAAGCTCGGCATCGTCGGCCTGTCCAAGTCCATCGCGCTCGACATGGCGCGATCCAACGTCCGTTCCAACTGCATCGCGCCGTTCGCCTGGAGCCGCCTGATCGGAACGATCCCGACCGAATCCGAAGCCGAGAAGGCGCGGGTCGAGAAGATCAAGAGCATGGGCACCGAAAAAATCGCGCCGCTGGTAGCCTATCTGGCCGGCGACCTCTCCCGAGAAGTCAATGCGCAGGTCTTCGGCGTGCGCCGCAACGAAATCTTCCTTTTCAGCCAGCCACGGCCGATCCGCGCCGTGCACCGCAGCGAGGGCTGGACCGTGCAGAGCATCCACCAGCACATGACGCCCTCGCTCAGGGGCGCGTTCTTTCCCCTAGAGCGCTCACCCGACGTCTTCACCTGGGACCCGATCTAGGCGCGGGCCCTGCACCACGGGCCCAGCACGCGCGACGCATCGCAAACGCAGGCTGCCTTCCTACACGCCGTTGCAGAATCCATCGCCTTGTGCAATCCGCTGACTGACCCATGATCATCGCCACCGCCGGACACATCGACCACGGCAAGACCCTCCTAGTCAGGGCTCTGACGGGCGTCGACACCGACCGCCTCCCGGAGGAGAAGATCCGCGGCATCTCCATCGACCTTGGCTTCGCCTACCTGGCTGTCCCTGGCGGCGGACTGATCGGTTTCGTCGATGTGCCCGGCCACGAGCGATTCATCCGCAACATGCTGGCCGGCGTCTGCGGCATCGACGCAGCCCTGCTCGTGGTGGCCGCCGATGACGGCATCATGCCGCAGACCGTCGAGCACCTGCAGATCCTCGACCTGCTCGGCGTCAGCCGCGGTATTGCGGTCATCACCAAGATCGACCGCGTCCCGGCTGCCCGCGTGGCCGAGGTTCGCGATGCCATCGCAACAGTGCTGGCCGGTACATCGCTCGAGGGCAGCCCGGTAATGGCCGTTTCCGCGCTCACCGGCGACGGCATGGAGGCGCTGCGCGCCGCGATCATCGCCGATGCCGGCAAGCTGGCCGCAAGAAGCACCAGTGGGCACCGTTTTCGATTCGCGGTCGACCGTGTTTTCAGCATCACCGGCAGCGGCACCGTCGTCACCGGCAGCGGGTTCAGCGGCAAGGCCAGGGTCGGCGACCAGCTGCTGTGCTCCCCCGGCAATGTACCAGTGCGCGTGCGCTCCATCCAGGTCGGCAAGAAGTCCGCCGAGGCGGTCAGCGCCGGCGAACGTTGCGCGCTCAACCTGTCTGGTCCGGAGTTCAGCCGGGAGTCGATCGAGCGCGGCCACTGGGTGCTCGACCCCGCGCTGCACCACCCGACGTCACGCATCGACGTGCAGCTCAATGCGCTGCCCGCGGAGGGCAATGTGCTGCGCCACTGGATGCCGGCCTATCTCCACCTCGGGACGGCCGCAGTAACGGCACGCATCGCCATACGTCGCAGCGAGGCGTTGCGCCCTGGCGAATCACGTATCGTCCAGCTGGTGCTCGACCATCCCATTGGCGCGCTGCACGGCGACCGCTTCGTCCTGCGCGACCACGGCGCCACGCGCACGCTGGCAGGCGGCGTAGTCGTCGACCCGTTCGCGCCGGCGCGCAACCGCCATTCGCCGCAACGTCTGCAAGTGCTGACCGCGCTCGCAGAAGCGTCGCCGCAGGCGGCGTTGCAGGGCCAGGTCGACGCCTCTCCGGACGGGGTCGCCCTCGATGCTTTCGAGACCGCCTTCAACCTCGACGCCGACGCCGCCGGCGCGATCTACCGCGAGCTGGGCCTGGTCATTCTCGGCCGCGCCCGCCGCATTGCCATCGCGGCCGCAGTTCGGGAAAGGCTGCGCGCGAAACTGCTGGCCGAAGTCGTAGCCGAACATCGCGACAACCCCAAGTCCATGGGTATCGAGCGCGCTTACCTCGCGCGCAGGCTCAAGATTCGCATGTCCGAGGCCGCGCTTTCGCAGCTGGTCGATGAACTGGCCGCCGAAGGCAAGCTGCAGGTGTCGGGCACGTTGGTGCGCCGCCCGGGGCACGACGCGACTTCTAATCCCGCCGACGAAAAGCTCTGGCTGCGCATCCTGCCACTGCTGCAGCAGGACACGCCGCTGCCGCCAACCGTCAGGGAAATCACCGCCAGCCTGAAGCTGCAGGAGAAACCCGTCCGCGACCTGCTGCACCGCAAGAGCCGCAGCGGCGAGCCCATGAAGGTCTCCGACGAACGCTTCTTCCTGCGCGCTACCGTCCTGCGTCTGGCGAGGCTCGTCGAGGACGCGGCAGCCGGCGCCGACGCCGGCAAGTTCACCGCCGCCGAGTTCCGCAACCATTCCGGCGCCGGCCGCAACCACTCGATCGAAATACTGGAATACTTCGACCGCATCGGCTACACGCAGCGGCTGGGCGACGTGCGGCGTATTCGCCGGCCCATCGAGCAGGCGCTGGCAGCGCTGCCCAACGCCGCCGTCAGGAAGTAGGCACTGCGGCAATGCCCGTAGTGAAATCAGGAGGATCGGCCATGAGCGGCAGCAGCCACCCAGCAAGCCTGCAGAAAGCCACACGCGCAGCGCCGTCAACGGCACGCCCGCAATTGCCGTCGATCGACCGGCTGCTCGGGCTGCCGAGCGTCCAGGCGCTGGTGACGCGGTTCGGCCGAACGCCCGTGGTCAACGCGGTCCGTGACCTGGTCGGCAATGCGCGCAGGAGCACGCTGCAGGGCGCGAAGACGCTGCAGGCGGACTGGAGCGATGCCGCAGTCGCGAGCGCGCTAGCCGTGGCGTTGGCCGCCGCGGCGCAGCCGTCGCTGCGCTCGGTCATCAACCTGACCGGCACCGTGCTGCACACCAACCTCGGCCGCGCGCCGCTGCCGGACGAGGCGATTGAAGCAGTGGCCACAGCAATGCGCGGGGCATGCAACCTTGAATACGACCTGGCCGCGGGCACACGCGGCGACCGCGATGACCATGTCACCGGCCTGCTGCGGGAACTCACCGGCTGCGAGGCGGTGACCGTGGTAAACAACAACGCGGCGGCGGTGCTTCTGGCGCTGAATACGCTGGCCGCGCGCAAGGAGGGCATCGTCTCGCGCGGCGAACAGGTCGAGATCGGCGGCGCGTTCCGCATCCCCGACATCATGGTTCGCGCCGGCTGCCGTTTGCGCGAGGTCGGCACCACCAACCGCACGCACCTGGCCGACTATGCCAATGCCATTGGCCCGAAAACCGGGCTGATCCTCAAGGTGCACACCAGCAACTATGCCGTGCAGGGGTTCACCGCGTCCGTCGACGAGCGCGCGCTCGGCGCACTGGCCGCGAAAAGCGGCATCCCGCTGATGGTGGACTTGGGCAGCGGCGCCCTAACCGACATGACGCGCTGGGGACTGCCCGGCGAGCCGCTGCCGCAGGACACCATTGCCAATGGTGCCTCGGTGGTGACCTTCAGCGGCGACAAGCTGCTCGGCGGGCCGCAGGCCGGCATCATCGTCGGCAACAGGGAACTGGTCAGCAGGATCAAGAAGAACCCGCTCAAGCGCGCGCTGCGGGCCGACAAGATGACCCTGGCGGCGCTTGAAGCCGTGCTGCGCCTGTATCGTGACCCGGACAGCCTCCCCTCCCGCCTGACCACCCTGCGCCTGCTCTCGCGCCCCGCTGCAGAGATTCGCGAACTCGCCCTTCGTCTGCTGCCGGCAGTGGCAGGCGCGCTGGCTGGACGTGCCGTCGTAAGCGTCGAGGACTGCCGCAGCCAGATCGGCAGCGGCGCCCTGCCGGTCGAGTCGCTGCCCAGCGCCAGCCTGTGCATGCGCCCCGCCAAGTCGGGCCGCGGCGAGGGCCGCGCGCTGGCCGCCATCGAGCGGGCCTTCCGCGAGCTGCCGCTGCCGGTGATCGGCCGGATCTCGGAAGGCGCCTTCCGGCTCGATCTGCGCTGCCTGGACAGCGCGGCGGACGAGGTCGCCTTTACGGGACAGCTGGGCGCGCTCGCTTCCGGAAAATGAAGCGCGGTCACGGCAATCGGACGGGTGCGATCGACTGTGCGCACGCAAGCGCACCGCGCAAGACGCCGGTTACCGTTACAATTCACCAAGGTCGCAACGCGTTGTAAAACGGCCACCGCGCAGGAACGGACCGCAAGATATAATCATTTTTCAGTTTAAAATGGCGGTCGTACTGCGATAACAGAGTGATTGTTATCAGCGCAGGAGCATGCGCCTGATGCCTGCAGCAACGGAAGGAAATCGTCCCCGGTGGGGCGGCCGGTCTTCAAAACCGGTTCGGGCTGCTCTGCGGCTCCGGGTGGGTTCGACTCCCGCTTCCTTCCGCCACTTTCGTGGAATGCCTGACGGCGATTCGCTCAGGCGCTCTTGAACTTCCCCTCCGATCAGGCGATGAAGCGCCGCGCATTGTCCACCAGGATCCGGCGGGCGATGTCCGCGTTCAGCGTGGGATCGCTGGCCACGCCCGGCAGTCCCTTGGCGATTCCGTAGACTGATGCCACCGGGTGCGGGTAATCGGTGCACACCGTAATCGACTCGGGCGCCGCGTCATAGGCGTCGCGGATCATGCTGTCCCTCGGGAAGGCTGCGAGAAAACACTGGCGCCGGAAATACTCGCTGGGCATCAGCTTGAGCGAAAACTCGCCGGACTGGGTGGACCAGATTTTGGTGCCCGCGCCGAACTGCTGGTCGAGCAGCCTCAGCCAGCCCGGCAGCCAGTGCACATGCGCCTCGGTCGCTCCCACCATGATGTTGGGAAAGCGCTCAAGCGTGCCGCCAAGAATCACGTCGGTGAACGCAAGCTGCGCCTCCAGCACGTGCGTACAGAGGTAGACCATGGGCCAGTGGGTACGGTAACGATGGATCCCCACCGCGTTGGTCATGGCGCCCGTGGTCGTCTCATGGAACGAAAAGCGCACGCCCAATTCATTCGCCATCCGCCACATCGGGTCGCGGCTCGGATGGCTCCACGGCAGGTCGCCGGGCGGCGTCGGCGGCAGGCCGACGATCTTCATGCTGGTGTTCTCCACGGCCCACTTCATCTCGGCGGCCGCCTCCTCCGGATGGTTCACCGGCAACAGCATGGTGCCCACCAGCCGGCGGCGGTCGGCCGAGCAGAACTCGCCCAGATAGCGGTTGTACGCCCGCGACAGGCCGCCGGCCAGTTCCGGATCGCGAATGGAACCGGGGAAGCCGGCCAGGCCCAGCGTCGGGAAAATCACGTGGATGTCCGCGGCGCCGTCGCCGTCCATGTACTTCAAGCGCACTTGCGGGTCGTTGCCGGTGTGGTCGACTTCGGGCTTCGGCCCGTACAGGCGGCCGAACCCCGGGTGCCCCGGCACGGTCGGATAGACCTGCTCGTCGAGAATCATCAGCAGGCGGCCGGACTCGTCGGTCTTCCAGAAGGGAATGCGGTCGCGCAGCTTCGGATCGACGAACTTCTGCCAGATGTCCAGGTTGTCGTAGATATGGGTGTCAGAGTCGATGCACTGGTTCACGCGGCTTCCTCTCGTTGTGGCGGCAGGCCGGAGCCGGCCGGCAATTGGACATCAATGAAAATACGGTTCAAGGGCGCAACAGGCGTCCGCTTGCGACACCGGCCTGGCTCTCGCCCGCGCGCCGGATGAAACTGCCATTGACAAGGACATGCTCGACGCCGATCGGTTCCTTGATCAGCCGCTCGGCCCCTGCTGGCTGGTCGAAGACACGCCTGAGCGGGCTTTCGTCGATGGTGTCCGGATTGAACACGCACACGTCGGCAAAGTACCCCGTCTTCAGCAGCCCGCGCTCCTTGATGCCGTAGACCTTGGCCGGATGGCCGGTCAGGCGCCAGACGCCGAACTCCAGGGGAAAGCTCTTGCGCTCGCGCACGAAGTGCCCGAGCAGGTGCATCGGGTAGGAGGAGTCGCAAAGCTGGCTGGTATGCGCGCCGCCGTCACCGAGGCCAAGGATCGTGGAATCCTGCTGCAGCAATTTGGCGACATCGTTGTCATCGTAGTTGAACATGATCAGCTTGAAGCGCGTCTTCATGTCCTCGGAGCGGGCCAGCTCGACCATGAATCCAAGCGGTGATTTTCCGGGTGGTGTGATGTCTGCAATGACCTTGCCCACCAGTTCGGGATACTTGGCGCTGTCGGCAACGAGGATGCGGTCAAAGCGGATATCGTAGGTCCGCTGCTCTGCATTTGCCTCGAACTGTCGCTCCGCCTCCGCCTGCCATGCCGGGTCCGTGAGATATTTCAAACGCTCGGCCTGCGGAAGATTCGCAATCCTGCCGACACAGGGGACCGAATTGAGCACATACGGACTGACCAGCGTGAACTGGCCGATGATGGGCGAGCAGGCCATCTGCGCCCAGATGTCGGCACCTTCGCTGCGCAATTTCGCGGTCTGGCGCGAATACTCCCAGTGACGCCCGCGGTCGACGCCCTGGTGCAGCGAACACCAGGTTACCGGCCGCTTGCTGCGGCGCGCCAGGTCGGCGAACTCCGGAATGCCGAGCCCCGGGCCACCCACCCCCTGCATAATGCCCGCACCAGCACCTGCCAGCACGTCGGCAAGCGCACCGATTTCCTCGATGCTCGACATTCGGCTGGGCACCGGGCGCCCGCCGACGCCGACGTGAGCGGGCGACTTCGAGGTCGAGAAACCCCAAGCTCCCGCGGCCATGGCAGCGTCGATCTCCTGTTGCATGACTAGAATCTCACTATCGGTGGGTGTGCGGTTCGGGTCATCCGGCATTGCGTACATGCGCAGCGCGGTGTGTCCCACCAGCGAGGCCACGTTCAGGCCGACCTTGCGCCGGCCGATGGCCTCGAGATATTCCTTGAAAGACTCGAACTCCCAGCTGATGCCCGCCCGCAGCGCTTCGACCGACATCGCCTCGACATTGCCGAGCGTGGCGATGCAGGCGTCGCGGCCTTCGGGACGCATCGGCGCGATCGTGAAGCCGCAGTTGCCGAGGAAGATCGTGGTCACGCCGAACCAGCTCGTCGGCGTCAGTTCGGGATCCCACAGGATCTGCGGGTCGTAATGCGTATGGATGTCGATGAAACCGGGAGAGACGGCCAGCCCCTTGCAATCGATGTGTTCCCGGGCCTGCGCCCCGGACAGATCACCGATCGCGGCAATGCGGTCTGCACTGACGGCAAGGTCGGTACGCAACGGAGCCGCCCCGCTGCCATCGACAACCGTGCCTCCATGCAAAATCAAGTCATAAGACGACATAGCTTGGCTTCCTTGAACAATAATCAACAAAGGTACGCCAACGGCTGAAGCGTAAGTTCCGTCCGTGCGCCGGGCCGGGATTCAAGGGCCTGCGGCGCCGATTGGGTCGGTCGGGCAGGAGGATGACACGCTAATTACAAGCTCGTCAACAGCAAAGTTTCGGCGGGGGAACACTTGGGTTAGTATTGCACCCCATGCACTGGATGGTGCAGTCTCCAAAGGCGTTGCACGGCAAAATTCCCTAATGAAACAGGAACATTGAGCATGTCCATCGAATCCGTCGCGCGCCCCCCCCGCAGACTGGAACCCGGTGTCCGTGCCGAGCAGATTCTTGACGAGGCCACCCGGTTCTTTTCCGAACGCGGATTCACGGCCCAGATCACCGACCTTGCTGCGCGATTGAGGATTTCCCACGCCCTCATCTTCCGTTATTTCGGCACCAAGCAGAATCTGATCGATCAGGTCTACAAGCGCGTCTTTGTCGAGCCGTGGTCAGAGGCGTGGATACGCGACCTTGCCGACCGGTCGGTGCCGCTGAAGGAACGCATCGAGCGCTTCTACGTGACCTACCTGGAGACTGTCGACAATCCCCTGTGGATTCGCGTGGCGCTGCACGCAGGACTCGCCGGTGAACACCTGCCGCGGGGCAGCGAAGTGCGCAGTCGTATCGAGCAGGTGCTGGAACTCGTCCTTCGGGAGATCCGCGCCCATCGCGGGCTGCCGCAGGATCCGCCCATCGACCCGGTCGAATGGGAGACGGCCTGGCACCTTCACTCCTCCATCATCTACTTCCTCATCCGCAAGCACGTCCTCGATCATGGCTCGCCGGTCGAGCGCAACCAGATGGTCCGGCGCGTGGTGGAAAACTTCATCTGCGAATTCGAACACCGCTGATCGGATGCGTCCGGCACACCACGGCGCGCGCCGGATACCGCGACACTAGCGGGGATTGAGTATCTTCCAGGCTTCGGCCGGTGTCGCTACCCCGCGACCGCACTCCTTCGCGATCGACACAATGCGGCGAATCAGGTTGGCATTGGTGGGCATGCCAAGCTCGTTGTACGGGTGGTCGCCGAGCCCGATCGAAATGTGCCCGCCCTGCGAGATGATGGCTGCAGCAAGCCCGAACAGGTTGCCACCATAGCTCATGGCGGTCCATTCCACCCGCTTGCCCGGCGGCAGGAAGTCCAGGTGGGCCTGCAACCCGCGGAGCGTGCCCGGGTGCCCGCCGAGGTAGATGTTGTCGGTCATCACCAGGCACATGTAGAGCGGCTCGTCGAGCAGCCCCATGTCCGCGAACGCGTTGACGTAGCGCAGGAAGCCGATGTTGAAGCAGGTCAGGTAGGGCTTGAGACCAGCTGCCCGGATGTGTTTCGCGAAATACATCAGGTCGCTGGTCGGATTGGCATAAACATGCGTGGTGGTTTCGAAGCGCTTTGACTCGGGGTCGTAGCGGTCGACATTGATCGAGCCCATGTCCATGGGCACGAAATGCGGCGCCACCGCCTTGTCCTTGGCCAGTTCCATGATGTGGCGCAAGCGCCCTTCCGCGCTGTGGTCATCCATGGTGTTGTAGCCGAGCGTCGGGTGCACGAGGATGTCCGATGCGCGGCGGATGCGGCGGATGGTGTCGGAATACACTTCAGCGCCATGTTCCGGCGTGCCATCGGGTTTACGGGCATGAAAATGCAGGATGGCGGCACCCGCGTCGCGACACGCCACGCCCTCTGCGGCGATCTCCTCCGGCGTGTACGGCACGTTGGCGTTGCCCGCTTCGCGCATCATGTATTCATTGATGCGCGCCTCGATGATCAGCTTGTTCATGCGGAATTCTCCATTTGACCCGGGTCCTTCGCTAACATACCCGCGCGATTGTTGAAGCAAAACTGGGCCCGGTCAAGCTAATTGCGCACGCCACACCCCGATCTTGATCCCGACATCTTCCGGAGACCATTGCATGTCGAACAGGGAAAGCCTCGAAAGCCGCCTCGAGTGGATGGAAACGCGTGCGGAACTGACAGACCTTGTGACCCGTTACGGCAAGGCCATCGACGAGCGCGACATCGTCGGGCTGGCGAACCTGTTCACCGAGGACGGCCGCCTGTACTCGCGCGACCGGGCGCTGGAGGCCATCGGCCGGCGCGGCATTCTCACCGTCTACAAGGATGTCTTCGACCGGCTTGGGCCATCCTTCCACTGGCACCACGGCCACCTGCTCGAGCGTGATCCCACCGACGTCAACCGGATCACAGGCGAACTGATGGCTCACTCGGAGACCTTCCGAAAGGGCGAGCAGTACCTGGCCGCCCTGCGCTATACGGACGAATACCGCCGCGTCGACGGCAAGTGGAAATTCGCGGACCGCGAACTGAGCTTTCTCTACTTTGCCTCGATGGCCGACTACCAGGGCATTCTTGGCAGGGAACATCGAGTGCTGGTCTACGGCGACGAACGCAAGGCCGACTGGCCCGAAGGTTTCGCGACCTGGCGGTCGTACCGCGAAGCATAGGGCCGGGCTCGCGTTGATGGTCCCGCAAGACGGTGCCAGCGCGCTCGAGTCCCTGGGTCAGAGCTTGCTGAACACGATGGGCATGCTGGCAAACGCATCGTGATGGCTGTCGGTGTTGCGCCGGGGCGAAATGGCCGGATCGAGTTCGGCTCCGGCCTTGTACAGCGCATTCAGCACGCCTACGATCGTGCCGAGCGTCGGATCCGTATCGTCGTAGCTGCGGGAAAGCCCGGTCACCAAGGCGCGTCCGATGCAAGTGTGCACGCCCGCACCGAAGGTCAGGCCCCAGGGCGGCGGCTTCCTGCTGAACGGACGGTGCGGGTTGAACTGCTCGACATCCTGCCCGAACAGGCTGACATCCCGGTTTGCCGCCGAAAAGAACAGCGCGATGCGCTCGCCCTTGCGGAAGGAGCGCCCGTTGCACTTCAGGGTGACATCCTTCGTGGCGATGCGCAGCAGCGCCGGCACGGGCTGATGCAGTCGCAGCGATTCAATGGCGGCCGCACGCAGGAATTCGATGTCGTTGGCGCGGGCGCGATCCTCGGGATGCGCCGCCCACCACTGATCAAGGTGCCACAGCACGTGGGGGAGCGCGTGCGACGTGGTCTGCGTGCCCGCCACCAGGAACAGGGCGCATTCGCGCCAGACATAGGCGTCCTCCCCATCGCTGCCATCCTCGCCGTCCTGGGCCAGCACACTGAGCAGGTCGATCGGCAGATCCGACTTCTGCAGTTCGCCCGCTTTCAGGCGCCGGACCAGTGCGCGCCGCCGGTCCTGCGCGGGCTGCAGGAAATCCCGTATCAATTCGCGGCGGGCGACGATGCCCTCCTCGAGCACTTCGGCGTGATTGCGCGTCGACCATTCCACTCCCGACGCTGCCTCCAGCTTCGCCACCAGCGCCTGCAGCCGAGCCCGCCGGGACGGCTCATCGGCGCCATCAACGCCGGTGACGCTCGCCGAGACGCCGATCAGGAATCCGCGCAGCATCGGCACGAGGTCGGTTCGCACGCGGCCGTCCTGCCCACGCGCCGCCTTCAATGCTTCCAGTACCCGCGCAATCGCGGGCAACAGGGAATCACGCTCGTTGCGCTTCAGCGCGTTGTGCGAAAACATGGCCATCAGCGTGCGACGGCGCTGGCGGTGCTCCCGGCCGTCGATCACCACCAGGGACCCGCCATACACCGGGCGGCTTTCGAAGTGGGAGCCCTGATGGAAATCCGTTGAGCGCAGGATCTCGTCGATCTCGGCAAAGGTATCCACGCGCGGAAACTGGCAGAGGAACTCCGCCACGGATTGCGGGGCCTGTTGCGGCGGTTGTTCCAGTGTGCTTGAAGCGGCCGTGCTCATGTGCTCTCCTCGCTGGAGTCCTTGCCATGCAAGGGGACCGCTTCCGCAAATGCGCCCCTCGCGCATCCCCTGAGTCGGGATGCCCAACGGAGAATCCGTCAGGCGCTCGACGATTCTCGGCTGACCGCGGCAAGCGCCGGCGGATTAAACACCAAAACCCCGCCACCTTGCCGGACTTCGTGCGGACCCTGCGCGAGCGCTTCAGCGATCGTGGCTTTCCAAGGGGGTCGCAGCGGGCAAAGACCTGTCGGACCGCACCATGCGCGCAAACCAGCCTGCAATATCATCGAAGTAGGTATAGATGACCGGCACGACCACCAGGGTCAGCAGGCTCGACGTGATCACCCCGCCGATCACGGCCTGACCCATGGGCGCGCGCTGCTCAGCACCCTCGCCGAGGCCCAGCGCGAGCGGAAACATGCCGAAGATCATGGCCAGTGTCGTCATCAGGATCGGCCGCAGGCGGATGCGGCCGGCCGCAAGCACCGCCTCGCGTCGCGCCACGCCCGTCCGGCGCTCCTGGTTTACGAAATCGATCAGCAGGATCGCGTTCTTGGTGACCAGCCCCATCAGCATGATGAAACCGATGATCGAGAACATGTTCATCGTCGACCGCGCAACCAGCAGCGCGAGGATCAC
>VGIE01000018.1 GCA_016867955.1 Betaproteobacteria bacterium | reverse complement strand
GCGCCGGCGGCCGTGCCCAGGCGCGAATCGCAGAATGCCGCGGCCGCGCCGGGGTCGGCATGGCGCAGCATCAGGCTGGCCTGCAGCGCCACCGCAATCTGTTCGACCACGCGTCGCGCACCAGACTCGAGTTGCGCGGTGTCGGCCAGCAGGCCGGCGATGGCGTCGGCCACCGGCGCCATGCGCGCGCCGCCGGCGCGGATCTCCTCGAGCAGCAGCTCCGCGCTCTGCGCGCCGCCCTTCGAACCCGCGGCCAGCGAGCGCAGCAGGTCGAGGCACACCACATTGCCGGAGCCCTCCCAGATGCCGTTCAGCGGCGCCTCGCGGTAGAGCCGCGCCAGCGGGTGTTCCTCGACATAGCCGCTGCCGCCGATGCACTCCATGGCCTCGGTGGCGACCACCGGCAGGCGCTTGCACAGCCAGTACTTGGCCACCGGTACCGTGACGCGCGCTAACAGCTTCGCCGCATCGTCGCCCGCGGCATCCTCGTCGAACGTGCGCGCCAGGCGCAGCGCGAGCAGCAGCGCCGCCTCCACCTCGAGCGCCATGTCGGCCAGCACATTGGCCATCAGCGGCTGCTCGACCAGGCGCCGGCCGAAGGCGCTGCGGTGAGTGCAATGGTGGTGCGCCAGGTCGAAGGCCGCGCGCATCATGCCGCTGGCGGCCGAAACGATGTCGAAGCGCGTGAAATGCGCCATCTCGATCAGCGTGGCGATGCCGCGACCCTCCTCACCGATGCGACGCGCCAGCGTGCCGGCGTACTCGATCTCTGACGACGCATTGGATCGGTTGCCGACCTTGTCCTTCAAGCGCTGGATGAGGAAGGGATTGCGCGTGCCGTCCGGCAGCGAGCGGGCGACGAAGAAGCAGCTGACCCGCTCCTGGCCCTCGATGCGGGCCAGCGTAAAGAAGGCATCGCTCATCGGCGCCGAGCAGAACCACTTGTGGCCGGTGAGCTGGTATTCGAGGCCGCCGGCCGGGCGCGCCAGCGTGGTGTTGCTGCGCAGGTCCGAGCCGCCCTGCTTCTCGGTCATGGCCATGCCGATGGTGACGGCGCGCTTCTGCGCGAAGGGCAGCGGCCGCGGGTCGTAGTCGCGCGCCAGCAGCCGCGGCAGCCAGGCGGCGGCCAGCGCCTCGTCGTGCTGCAGCACCTTGCGGGCGGCAAACGACATGGTCACCGGGCAGGCCACGCCGTTCTCGGCCTGGTTCCACAGGTGGATCAGCGCGGCGCGCGCGACGAAGGCGCCGGGCCGGTCTGCCGTCCACGCCAGCGAATGCAGGCCCTGCCCGAAGGCGAGGCGCATCAGCTCATGGTAGGCCGGGTGGAACTCCACCGCGTCGATGCGCCGCCCGGCGCGGTCGTGCGTGCGCAGCTCGGGCGGAAATCGGTTGGCATGCTCGACCAGCATGTGGAAGGCCTCGCTGCCCACCACCTCGCCCAGCGTGGCCGCCTCGCGCGCGATCCAGCCGCCGCCTTCTCGCGCCACCGAGGCGATCAGCAGCGGGTTGCCGGACCAGGCGTTGTAGTCCTTCAGCGCCGGCGGCTGGTTGCTGACTTCGTGGGTGGCGTTCATCGAGTGGGTGTTCCTGCCGATGTTCATCACGGACCTCCGGCGAAAAGCTTACACCGGACGGATTACCCCGGCCATGCGGTGCCAGTCAGGGGGCGGGCGTGGTTCCCGGGGCGGGCAGCGCGCGAGAGATACACGGCACGCCGGCGCGGGCGCCTGCGGTGGACGTAAACGGTGCTTTGCGGCATGCTCAGCCGCTTCCCGCAATCAGTGACACGATCGACCATTCCACCATGGCAACCCTCAAGGAACTGCAAGCCCTCGGCCAGGCCGTCTGGCTTGATTTCATCAGCCGCGAACTCATGGCCTCGGGCGAGCTGTCGCGCCGCGTCGCCGCGGGCCTGCGCGGCCTGACCTCGAACCCGGCCATCTTCGAGAAGGCGCTGGCGCAGGGCGGTGACTATGCCCGCCAGGCAAGGCAACTGGCCGCGCAGGGGCTGAACCCCAAGGCCATCTACGAGCGCATCGCCATCAGCGACATCCAGGCCGCCGCCGATGCGCTGCGCCCGGTGCATGAGGCCACCGGCGGCGGCGATGGCTATGTCAGCCTGGAAGTGTCGCCGGACCTGGCCAATGACACCGCAGGCACGCTCGCCGAGGCGCGCCGGCTGTGGCGCGAGGTGGCGCGGCCGAACCTGATGGTGAAGGTGCCGGGCACGCCGGCCGGCGTGCCGGCCATCCGCGACCTCATCGCCGAAGGCGTCAATGTCAATGTCACGCTGCTGTTCGCGCAGGCCGCCTACCGCGCGGTGGCGGCAGCCTATGTCGAAGGACTGCAGGCACGCAGCACGCGCGGCGAGAAGCTCGATCGCGTGGCCAGCGTGGCGAGTTTCTTCGTCAGCCGCATCGACACTGCCGTCGACGCCCAGCTGGAGGCGAAGATCGCCACGGCATCAGACCCGGCGCGGGCGGAACTCGAGGCGCTGCGCGGCAAGGCCGCGATCGCCAATGCCCGGATGGCCTACCAGCACTACCTGCAACGCTCGGCCGGCGCCGACTGGAAGAAACTGGCCGCCGCCGGCGCGCGGCCGCAGCGCCTGTTGTGGGCGAGTACCAGCTGCAAGAACCCGGCCTATCGCGACGTGGTCTACGTCGAGGAACTCATCGGCGCCGACACCGTCAACACCCTGCCGCCGGCCACGCTGGATGCGTTCCTCGATCACGGTGTCGCGCGCACCAGCATCACGCAGAGCGTGGACGCCGCGCGCCGTGATCTCGACGCCCTGGCGAGGCTCGGCATTGCGCTGGATATGGTGACCGACGGCCTGCTCAGGGACGGCGTGAAGCAGTTTGCCGATGCCTTCGACAAGCTGCTCGGCGTGGTGAGTCAGTCGGTGCACTAGCCGGCGGGGTCGATACGCTGCCGGTATTTCAACAAAATAAATATTGAATCGCCGCGCCCATCCTGTGTTTCCAGGCGATTGCTATATCGCTACTGATATAGACCCCGGGCGACGGCTCAACCCTTGGCGCGCCAGCGCCCTGCGGCTTCGGCGGCGCGCCCCTCATCCTGCAGCTTGATCAGGTGCGCCAGCAGCGAGCGGCTGGCCATGGGGTGCAGCGCCGGCGGCACGTCGTCGTAGACCGTCGCCACCAGCGCGTCCATGCCGGGCTCGCCGAGGGCGCGCAGCGCCTCCACCACCTTGTTCTCGCGCGACTGGCGGTGCACCAGCAGGCGCTCGATGGCCACCTGCGGCGCGCCGATCAGGTAGCCGTGGCCGGGCGCGAGCCATTCGAGGTCCTCGCCCTGCAGCTTGCGAAGCGCCGCCATGTACACCGCCATGTTGCCGTCGGGCGGGATGATCACCACCGTCGAGCCCTGCATGATGTGGTCGCCGGTAAACAGCAGCTTTTCCTCCTCCAGCAGGTAGCAGCACTGGTTGGAGGCATGTCCCGGCGTGGCGATGACGCGGATCGCACACCCGGCGACGCTGATGCGGTCGCCGTCGTTGACGATGTGATCGGGCTGGAAGCTCTGGTCCTGGCGCTCCTCGTCCGGCGGTGGGCGGCCGATGAATTCGACGCCCGCGCCTTTTCCAAGTCTTGCCTTGATCATCGCCGCGGCGGGCGAATGGTCGCGATGCGTGTGCGTGGCGAGCACCCAGCCGATGCGGCCGCCGGTGGCGGCCAGCAGCGCATCGACATGCTGCGGCAGGTCAGGGCCCGGGTCGAGCACGGCGAACCGAGTCGCGTCGCCGCGGCCACTAATCCGGCCGATGATGTAGCTGTTGGTGCCGGGGCCGGTCATCATGCCGGGATTGGGCGCGGTGATGCGGCGCACCGCCGGCGACAGCGCGACGGTGACGCCGGGAACGATTTCGCAGCACTGGTCGCCGCGGCCCTGCGGGTCGCGCTTGCCGATCTCGGCATAGGCATGGTCGCCCGGGATGAGGCGGCGCGGGCTGCCGTCGGCGGCGATGGCCACATGCGGGTGGATGGGCGCCACCGAGGGCAGGGCGCGCGTGTGCGCCATCAGTGCCGCAGCGTCCCTGAACCGGGCCAGTCGCTCCAGCGTCTTGATGGTCGGGAACACCAGCGCGAATTCGCCGCGCCTGAAGCGCTCGAGCGCGTCCTGCGGGCGGATCCAGGTGTTGTCGGTGGTCTCGGCATCGTCGTGCGAGCCGCTCTGCTGCGCCGGCGCCACGGCGGTGAAGAAGCGCGTGTCGTAGCGGCGCTTCTCGTTGGGCGGCGTCACCCAGTGGCTGAAATAGGCCATGCGGTCCACGGCGAGGCGGACACCGTGCTCGCGGCAGATCTGCTGGAATGTGGTTTCACCCGCATTCAGCTTGCGGCGCAGCTCGGCGAAGCGATTGACCTGCTCCTCCTCGTCGACGCTCAGGATTTCGCCGCGGTCGTTGTACCCGAGCAGCAGCCCGGATTCCTCGAAGCACTCGCGCAGCGCGCCGATCCAGTAGGCGAGGCCATTCCTGTCCACGGCCAGCACCCGGCTCGCCACCGTGTCGTCGAGCGCCAGTTCGTGCGTGCCCCAGTGCGACGGGTCATCGCCGTCGTCCAGCGCGCCGCCGGGGAACACGTACACGCCGCTCATGAACACCGAATTGGGCGAGCGCCGCATCATGAACACCTCGAGCCCCTGCGCGGTGTCGCGGCAGAGGATGATGGTGGCGGCGGGACGGATGGGAATGGCGGGCTCGTTCATGCGAATGGGACGTGCGGTTGCGGGCTGCGCCGGGCGGTTTTCGGGTTCGAGGCGGCGGGTCGAAGCGGCCGCGTCGGATCATGATAACCCAGCGGCATGCACGGCCCATGACACGCACTCCGCGCCGATCCGCAGGCAAAAAAATGGCCCCTTGAGGGGCCGAAGTGTGCGCTGCGTGCCGGTCGGATCTACCGGGGCACGAATCGTCGCCAACCCGCAAAGGTATTCGGATGATGCAAATTCATTCGTCCCTTTCCATGCGTTCTGTCGGTCGTTCCTAGCCGCAGACGCCGACCGCCCCGCAGGCGGTGCAGAAGTCGCAGCCGTCCTTGCGGATGACCGTCATGTTCCCGCACTCATTGCACAGCGCGCCGTGCATGACCTGCTGTTCGTTGTCCTTGCGCGGTGCTTCGAGCATGCCCATCTCGCGCGTCGGGTAGCCGGCCTCGTCCAGCAATCCGAGCATCGCGTAGCGATGGATCAGCAAGCGGGCGATGTAGGCCACCGTCGAGGGCCATGTCTGCTGGCGGCGCTCGCCGGGGATGAAGGCCATGAAGTCGCCGAGCGGCTCGGAATAGTTGAGCAGCTTCCGCAGCTTCATTCCGATCCAGGCCGGGTCGAGCACGCGCATGTCGAGCGACAAGAGGCGCGCCAGACCGTCGAGAGCGCGCGGATAGTGGCCGGAGAGGAACATGCCATAGGGGCGCGTGACGCCCGACGGAAAGCCACCATCGGCGGGCAGGGTGATTTCCTTCACACCCATGACGAAGTCCTCGCCGGTGGCCGGGTTCTGGATGTCCACCGTCCAGGACAGCGTGCCGCCGGTGCCGGTCTTGGGTTCCTGCACCGCGAACATGGCATCCAGCACCGGGTGCGGGCGGCCTTCGGGCGACAACAGGTCGGGGGTCTTTTCGTCGAGCGCGCCGAGCTGGTCGCAGCGCCAGCGCACCACCTGCGCCACCGCCGCCACGGCGCTGGGCACGAGGCGGCGCTCGCCCGAGGGCGGGAAGGGCATCTCGAAGGACTGCTCACCGGGCGTCTTGGACAGCACGTCGAGCTTCAGCGCCAGCCAGGCGCGGTCGTTGGCGCGCATGTCCATGGACAGCGTCTTGGCCACGGCGCCCAGGCCGCGCGGCTGCTCGGTGCCGTTGACCCAGACCTCGAACGGAAATTTCTTCAGCTCGTCTTCGATGTGCCCGACGAATAGCGCGAACTCGCCGCCCGGGTGCTGCATCATGTAGGTCCACGAGGGGTTGCCGCCGGACAGCGATGGCCGCCCGGGCCACACCAGCGAAGCGAGCACCGGCGCGGGCAGCGACTTGATCGACAGCCGGCGGTTTGCCTCCGGCAGTTCCACGTCCTGCGCCTGCTTGCGGTCCGCGTCGGCGGCCGCCTTGGCTGCCGCCTTCTCCTTGTTCTCGGCGCCGTCCACCGACAGCACCGAGCCCAGCACGCTGTTCGGGCGATAGGTGGCGAGGCCCTTGAGGCCGGAGCGCCAGGCCTGCATGTAGAGGTCCTCGAAGTCGGCGTACGGGTAGTCGGCCGGCACGTTCACGGTCTTGGAGATCGAGGTGTCGATGTAGGGCGCGACCGCCGCGACGATGTTCTTGTGCGCGGTGGCCGACATCTCCAGCGCAGTGACGAAGTAGGCGGGAAGACTGCGCGTGTCGCCGCCCAGGTGCTTGTACAGGCGCCAGGCGTAGTCCTCGACGTCATGCTCCTTCCAGGTGCCGTCGGCCATGCGCTTCCTGCGCTGGTAGGTCCAGGAAAAGGGCGGCTCGATGCCGTTGGAGGCATTGTCGGCGAAGGCCAGGCTGATGGTGCCGGTGGGTGCTATCGACAGCAGGTGGCTGTTGCGCAGGCCGAGCTGGCGGATCTTCGCCTTCACCTCGGCGGGCAGGCGCGAAGCGAAGTTGCCGCCCGACAGGTACATGTCGGCATTGAACAGCGGGAAGGCGCCGCGTTCGCGCGCGAGCTCGGCCGAATAGAGGTAGGAGCGATCGCGCAGGTATTCGGAGATCTGCGAGGCCATGGCGCAGGCCTCGGGCATGTCGTACTGCAGGCGCAGCATGATCAGCGTATCGCCCAGCCCGGTGAATCCCAGGCCGACACGGCGCTTGTTGGCGGCCTCCTCGCGCTGCTGTTCCAGCGGCCAGCGCGTGGCGTCGAGCACGTTGTCGAGCATGCGCACCGACACGTCGATGACGCGGCCGAAGGCCTCGAAGTCGAACCCGGCCGTTTCGCCGAAGGGGTTGGTGACGAAATGCGTGAGGTTGATCGAGCCCAGGCAGCAGCAGCCATAGGGCGGCAGCGGCTGCTCGGCGCAGGGGTTGGTCGCCTCGATGGTCTCGCAGTAGTAAAGGTTGTTGTCGCGGTTGATGCGGTCGAGGAACAGGATGCCCGGCTCGGCGTGGTCGTAGGTCGAGCGCATGATCTGCTCCCACAGGGTGCGCGCCGGCACCTTGCGGTAGACCCACTGGCCGTCCTCGCGCTGGTAGGCGCCCACCGCGTCGCCCTCCTGCATCGGTTCGGCCTTGTGCACGAGTTCGATCTCGCTGTCGCTCTCGACCGCCTGCATGAACGCGTCGGTGACGCCGACCGAGACGTTGAAGTTGGTCAGGTCGCCCTGGTCCTTGGCGTGGATGAAGGCCTCGATGTCCGGATGGTCGCAGCGCAGCACGCCCATCTGCGCGCCGCGCCGGCTGCCGGCGGACTCGACGGTCTCGCAGGAGCGGTCGAATACGCGCATGTAGGACACCGGCCCGGAGGCGTGCGAGTGCGTGCCGCGCACCAGTGCGTTCTTCGGGCGAATGGAGGAGAAGTCGTAGCCCACGCCGCCGCCGCGACGCATGGTTTCCGCGGCCTGCGCCAGCGCCGTGTAGATGCCGGGGCGGCCGTCGACGACTTCGGTGATGGAGTCGCCCACCGGCTGCACGAAGCAGTTGATCAGCGTGGCCGCGAGGTTGGTGCCGGCGGCGGAGTTGATGCGGCCGGCGGGAACGAAACCGTTCTCCTGCGCTTCGAGAAACTTGCGTTCCCAGTAGGCGCGCTTTTCTTCGACTTCAACGGCGGCCAATGCGCGCGCAACACGCAGTCGCACGTCATGCACATTGCGCTCGCTGCCCTTGGCATATTTCTCAAGGAGGACTTCGTTGGAGATCGCCTGCTCGGGCAGGGTCGCGGCTGTTCTGTCACTGGAGAGAGCCTCGGAATTCTTAGTAATTTCAATGGGTTCCATGGTCTTCTTCGTGTTATTTGATATAACTACGATACGCCTTTTGCGGCGCCTTGCAAGATTTTTTGCAGATTTTTTTTGCGGCCCGGGGGAGGTGGAACCGGGGGACAAGGGGCGCGATTCTACGGGCTGCCGGCCGCTTGTCCAGCGGCACTTTTAAGCCATTGATTCTGTAAGCTATGGGTGTCCGGAATGACCCGTCCCGGCGAGCTTGACAATGGCGGGCGAATGCCTTCCGGACCCGATTGCCGTCCGATTTCGAACCAGACCCTGTGCCAACGGCGCCGGACCCCCACCCCTTGAGGAGAGCGGCATGAACACGACCGAAACCGAACTCGCGACGCTCGCAGGCGGCTGCTTCTGGTGCCTGGAAGCCGTCTACGACGAGATGCGCGGCGTGTTGTCGGTGGAGTCGGGCTACATGGGCGGGGCCAACCCCAACCCGACCTACGAGCAGGTCTGCTCGGGTACCACCGGCCACGCCGAGGTGGTGCGGATCCGCTTCGACCCGGCGGTGACGAGTTTTGGCGAGTTGCTGGAAGTGTTCTTCGTCATCCACGATCCGACCACGCTGAACCGCCAGGGTAACGACGCCGGCACGCAGTACCGCTCGGCGGTCTTTTTCCATTCGGCCGAGCAGCGGCAGACGACCGAAGACCTGATCGCGCAGCTCACCCGCGAGAAGGTCTGGCCCTCGCCCATCGTCACGCAGGTGGTGCCGGCGGAAAAATTCTGGATCGCGGAGGGCTACCACCAGGAATACTTCGCGCGCAACCCGAACCAGGGTTATTGCGCCTTCGTCGTCGCGCCCAAGGTGCAGAAGTTCCGCAAGCACTTCCTCTCGAAGCTGAAGCAGGGCTGATGCGAGTGCAAGCGCCTGTCAGGATTAGGCGCTGACAGACAAGAGCGGCGCCGGCTACCGTTTTAACCTGGCAGTATTGTTCGGGTCGGTGACGGCCGCCGGCGGAGAAGCGCCGGCGCAAGTGAACCCATGGTCGGCGCATGCGCGGGCGCGCGCGATCAGGGCGCCAGGCGCTCGATGATCCAGGCTTGGCCGGCGCCAGGCGCGCTGCCGTGCGTTGCGCCGCGGTAGCGCACGCGGTCGTGCAGGCGGCTTGCGCGGCCCTGCCAGAACTCGAATGCATGCGGCGCGACGCGGTAGCCGCTCCAGTGCGGCGGTCGTTGCGGATCGTCCCCCAGCTTTCGCGTCAGGTCGGCGATGGTGGCCTCGAGTTCCGCGCGTGCCGGCAGCACCTCGCTCTGCGGCGAGGCCCAGGCGCCGATGCGCGCGCCCAGCGGCCGTGAGCGGTAGTACTCGTCGGCCTCGGCCGGGCTGACGAGCTGGACGCGGCCCTCGATGCGCACCTGGCGCTCCAGTTCCCCCCAGAAGAACAGCAGGCTGGCGCGCGGGTTGGCGGCAAGTTCGCGGCCCTTGCGACTCAGCGTGTTGGTATAGAAGACAAAGCCGCGCGAATCGAACCCCTTGAGCAGCACGATGCGCGCGTCCGGCGCGCCCGCCGCGTCCGCCGTGGCAAGGCACATGGCGTTGGGGCCGGGCAGTTCGGCCTTCACGGCGGCCTCGAACCAGGAGCTGAACTGCGCGAAGGGGTCGCGCGCGACCTCGCGTTCGTCGAGCGTGGCGCGCATGTATTCGGAGCGGATGCCGGCGATGTTCATTCATGCATTCTAACCTGCGGCCCCGCGTGGTCCGCCGCGCTGGGCGTAGAATCCCTGCTCGACACGCCGGCGGCCGGAGCTCGCGGCAACCGGCCGCAACATTCAGGAACCAGCTGCCATGAGCGACGTCATCGATTACGACTTCGGCATCTCCGCCATCGACTCAGGCTACATGCGGCCGATGATGGATGCCATCCACCTGGTGGTCGAGAACGGCCGCGCGGCCATCATCGACACCGGCACCAACGACTCGGTGCCGCGCGTGCTGGCGGCGCTCAGGCAGAAGGGCCTTGCTCCCGAAGCCGTGGACTACGTGATGCTGACCCATGTGCACCTCGACCATGCCGGCGGGGCCAGCACGCTGATGCGCCGCTTCCCCAATGCGCGCCTCACCGTGCATCCCCGCGGCGCGCGCCACATGGCCGACCCGTCGAAACTGATTGCCGGCACCATCGAGGTGTATGGCGAGGCCGAGATGCGGCGCATGTACGGCGACATCCTGCCGATCGCGCCGGAGCGCATCGTCGAGACGCCTGATGGCGCCAGCGTCAGGCTGGCCGGCCGCATCTTCGTGTTCCACGACGTGGCCGGGCACGCGCGCCACCACGTGGCGATCCAGGACCTCAAGTCCGGGCATGTCTTCTCGGGCGACACCTTCGGCATGTCGTACCGCGAGCTCGACGAAGGCGCGCGGCAGTTCATTTTCCCCACCACCACACCGCCGCAGTTCGACCCCGAGGCCTTTCACCGCTCCACCGACCGCATCGCCGGCCTCAATCCCGACGCGGTGTACGTCACGCACTACAGCCAGGTCCGCGACATCCAGGCCAAGGCGGCAATCCTGCACCAGCAGCTCGATGCCATGGTGGCGCTGGCCATGTCGCTGAAGGATGCCGGGGCCGACCGCCATCAGCGCCTCGTGGCCGGCGTCAACGACCTCATTGTCGCCGAAGCCCGGCGCATGGGTTTCGCGCACTCGCGCGAGAAGGTGCTGGCCTGCTATTCCATCGACGGCGAACTCGATGCCCAGGGCCTGGGCGTGTGGCTGGATTCGCTGGACAGGCCGGCCGGGCAGGCCTGAGGCGGCGACGCCCTGCCCGGGATCCCGTCCTCGTGCCCGCGGCGTCGCCGGCGGGCGCCAGCCGTGAGGCATTGAAGCCACGACTTCAGGAACCGGAAGCGGCCTTCTCCCTGCGACGCGTCGCGCCCTGCTCGCGCGCCAGCAGTTCGCGCTTGCGGTCCGTGCCCCAGCGGTAGCCGCGCAGCGAACCGTCGCTGCCCACCACGCGGTGGCAGGGCACGGCCAGCGCCACCGGATTCCTTGCGCAGGCGCTGGCGACGGCGCGCGTGGCGTTGGGTTTGCCGAGTCGCGTGGCGAGCGCCGCATAGCTGAGCGTTTCCCCCGGCGGTATCGCGCGCAGCGCCCGCCAGACGCGCTGCTGGAAGGCAGTGCCGGCGAGGTCGAGCGGCAGCGCGAGCGGTTTCGCCGGTCGCGCGACGAAGGCGACGATGCGCGCAACCCAGCGCTCGAGCGCCGGGTCGGCGCTCGCGATCTCGGCCTTGCTGAAGCGCCGCTTCAGCAGCGCGAGGAGTTCGTCGCGGCTCGCGCCGAACTCGACTGCGCACAGGCCGCGTTCGGTTGCCGCCGCCATCAGCCAGCCGAGCTCGGTCCTGACGACGGCATGGCGGATGCACAGGCCTGGCGCGCCAGCGCGATACAGCGCCGGGGTCATGCCGAGCAGCGCCGCGCTGCGCTCATAGACGCGGCTGGGCGAGCCATAGCCCGCGCCGTAGATGGCGTCGTCGACGCCGTCGCCATTGGCCAGTGCCTGCTGCAGGCGCCGCGTGCGTTCCATGGCGTGGTATTCGCGCGGCGACACGCCGACGATGCGCTTGAAGACGCGCTGGAAGTGGAACCCCGACAGCCCTGCGGCGCGCGCCAGCGCGTCGAGCAGCGGCGGCCGTTCGCTGGCGAGGATGCTGCGGCAGGCGGCGAGCACGCGCTCGGCGTGCGGTTCGGCACTTCGACTGTCGTCGTCGCGTGCCCCGCCATGAAGGCGGTCGGCCCGGCGGGCTGGCGTTGTCGGCGGGAGGGCTTTGCGTGACATGGCGGCGGGGATGTCCATGCCGCGCAGTTTAGGTGCACCGGCGCGGCGGCACCATCCGCGGATTGCGGTCCGGCCGCCGTCGGCACCCGGGCATCAGGGCGTCCCGCCCGGCGACTGTCCCTTGCGTCGATGGCTGCGCCAATAGGCCCGGGACGACCAGGACATGCCCAGCATGGCAGTGGCCAGTCCCCAGAATACCGGCGCGAGGCCGATCAACGCGCCGACCGCGCCAGCCAGCAGGGGAATGCTGGCCTGCGACACATTGTTGATGAGGGTGCGCAGGCCGATGACCTCGCCGGCCCGATCCACCGGCGCGGTCTCGAAGATCAGTGCCATGGTTACCGGCAGCGCCACGCCCATGCCCATGCCACCGAGGAAGGCGATGGCCAGCAGCAGCGGCAGGGTGACGAAGGCCGGCATGAGGGCGAAGCAGGCGCCGGCAAGCGCCAGCGCCATGACGAGTATCTGCCAGGACGTGAAGCGGGCGGTCAGCAGCGACACGATGGCGCGCACGAACATGGCCCCCGCGGCAAAGCTGCCGGTCAGCGTGCCGATCCGTGATGCCGGCCATTGCAGCTGCGAACCGTACACCGGCGCCAGGAACATGAACACGTCCCAGGCGCCGTTGATGATGACGGTGGCCACCATCAGCCGGCGCAGCGCCGGGTCGCGCAACAGTGCGAACGCGCTGTTGCCGCGCCCGCCGCTGGCGGCGGAGGCAGCCGGCCCGGGAATGGCGATGATGCTGCTGGCAATGGCGACCAGCGGCAGCAGCGCCAGCAGCGCGTTGCCAAGGAAGGTCGCAGCGAAACCTGCGTGGTCGATGGCGTATCCGGCGGCCAGCGGCACGGCGACGGTGGCGACGGAATAGACGAGGCCCAGATGGCCGAAATGCTTCGCCCGCGTGCTGCCATCCCCGAGCCGTCCCACGGTCTGCTGGCTGGCGATGCGGAACACGATGA
This sequence comes from Betaproteobacteria bacterium, assembly GCA_016867955.1. Lineage (GTDB taxonomy): Bacteria > Pseudomonadota > Gammaproteobacteria > Burkholderiales > SG8-39 > CAIYPG01. The sequence goes on along the minus strand of VGIE01000018.1, from coordinate 436 downwards.
AGGCGGTGCCGCTGATGAAGCTGGACAGGAACAGGACCGGCAGCGACTGTGACAGCGCGGGCAACGCCGCACCGGCCAGTTGCGCGGCGAGCGCGACCAGCATGGGCGAGCGCGCGCCGCGCCGGTCGATGAACTTGCCGATGTTGACGGCGATGAGCGCCGGCCCCAGCCCGCCCAGCGAGATCAGCAGGCCGGCCATGGTTGGCGAGAGGGGCAATTGCAGCGCGTAGAGGAGCAGCGCGAACTGCGCGCTCAGGAACACCGATTGGCTCAGGAAGCAGGCAAGGTACAGGAGGTGGAGCGGATTCAACAGTGAGCCATGAGGTTGGGGCCGGGCCGGACGATCCGCGTGGCCGCCGGGCACCGTCGCGGCGTCACCGCTGCACACCGGCGTCGCCGCCTATTCTAGGTGCTTCGGCGCGCCCATGCCCGGACC
>VGIE01000017.1 GCA_016867955.1 Betaproteobacteria bacterium | reverse complement strand
CGCAGGCTGGCGTGCGTGGCGCGTCGCAGGCGACCGGCGGCGCAGGGGCGACGGGCTTGGCAGCCGGTTCCGTGCCTGCCGGCGTTTCCGGGGTGCCGATTGGTGCCCCGCCCCCGGGCATGATGCTGGTGCCGGTCCCGGGTGCGCAGAACCCCGGGGTGCAGGATCCGCCGACGCAGATGAATGTGCCGGTGACGTTGATCCGCTGAGGGGCGCTGCTCCCGCCCGCGACTATCCCCGGCTTTGCCGTCTAGGCGTCCTGCAGGGCCCGCCTCGCGTATGATATGGGGCTGTCTTTCAACCCGCTGTCCCAATTTCTGGCCTGCAGGAACTCCGCATGAACAATCCGGGCGATCACTCCCTCCGCAGCGCAACATCATCGGCAAAGCATTCCCGCAAGCTGTCCGGCGCGCAGTGGATGCTCGAAGCGATGATCGACTGCGGCGTGGACACCATCTTCGGTTATCCGGGCGGGGCGGTGCTGCCGCTGTATGACGCGCTGTATGCCGAGCCGCGCCTGCGCCACATCCTGGTGCGCCACGAGCAGGCCGCGGTGCACGCTGCCGAAGGCTATGCGCGCAGCACCGGCCGTCCCGGCGTGGTGCTGGTCACGTCGGGCCCGGGCGTGGCCAACACCATGACCGGCCTGCTCGATGCGCTGTCGGATTCGATCCCCATCGTCTGCGTCAGCGGGCAGGTGGCGCTGCCCGGCATCGGTACCGACGCCTTCCAGGAGTGCGATGCGCTGAGCCTGTCGCGCTCGGTCACCAAGTGGAACCAGCAGATCCGCGATGCCTCCGATGTGTATTCGACAGTAACGCGCGCATTCGCGGTCGCCACCCAGGGGCGGCCCGGCCCGGTGCTGCTGGACTTTCCCAAGGACCTGCAGTTTGACCTCTGCGAGCAGGTGCCCAATGCGCTTCCCGCCAAGCGGCACGGCCGCCTCACGCCCGTCGACGTGCCGCAGGGCAGCCTGAAAAAGGCAGTGTCGCTGATCAAGGCGGCGCGGCAGCCGATCTTGTACGGCGGCGGCGGGCTGATCAATTCGGGCCCGGTCGCGAGCGAGCTGTTCGCGAGGTTGGTACGCAAGACCGGAGCCCCGTGCACGCTTACGCTGATGGGCCTGGGCGCGTTCCCGTCGACCGATCCGCAATTCGTCGGCATGCTGGGCATGCACGGCAACCTCGAGGCCAACCTCGCGATGCACCATTCCGACCTGGTGATCAACATCGGCGCGCGCTTCGATGACCGCGTGACCGGCAAGATCAGCGAGTTCTGCCCGAATGCGAAGAAGATCCACGTCGATATCGATGCCGCGTCGATCAACAAGGTCGTGAACGTGGAAGTGCCGGTTGTCGGCGACTGCGCCCAGGTGCTGCAGGCGCTGCTCGGCGCGCTGGAGGCCGAGGTCGGCGCGGCGCCCATGGACGCCAAACGCCTGGACCCGTGGTGGGCGCGCATCAACTACTGGCGCTCCAAGCAGTGCCTTGCCTACGAGCACAAGTCCGACGGCATCGTGCCGCAGCACCTGCTCTCGCGCCTGCAGGTGGCGATTGCAGGACGCGACGCCATCGTGACGACCGACGTCGGCCAGCACCAGATGTGGGCTGCGCAGTACCTGCAGTTCGACAAGCCCAACCGCTGGCTCACGTCCGGCGGCTCGGGCACCATGGGCTACGGCGTGCCGGCGGCGATCGGCGCGCAGATCGCCAACCCCGACCAGCTGGTGGTGTGCGTGAGCGGCGACGCCTCGGTACTGATGTGCATCCAGGAACTTTCTACGGCCATGCAGCACGACACGCCGGTGAAGGTGGTGTTGTGCAACAACGGCTATATGGGCATGGTGCGCCAGTGGCAGGAGCTGCTGCACGACAACCGCATCAGCCACAGCTACAACGAGTCGCTGCCCGACTTCGTCGCGCTGGCCAAGGCCTTCGGCTGGGGAGCGGCGCAGGTTAGCGACCCGGCCAAGCTCGACCGCGCGCTGGCCGATTGCATCAGCTACAAGGGCCCTTACTTCCTCGACGCGCGCGTGACGGAGGTGGAGAACTGCTTCCCCATGATGCCTGCCGGGCGCGGCCATCACGAGGTGATGCTCGCCCCGGGCGTGTACTACTCCGAAGACACCTGAGCGCGCCTTTTCCCCTGCCCGCGACCCCTCGCATGGGCGCGGGCATTTCATTGCCTGGAGCCATCGCATGAAATACAACACGCTGGATTGGTCCGTGGCGGCGGACGGCATCCTTACGCTGACGCTGAATCGTCCCGGGCAGCTCAATGCCTTCACAGTCGAAATGGCCAACGAGCTGGTCGATGCCTTCAATCGCGCCAGCAGTGACGACGCGGTGCGCGCCGTGGTGGTAACCGGCGCCGGCCGCGCCTTCTGCGCCGGCATGGACCTGTCGGTCGGCGGCAACGTGTTCGGCCTAGACGAGAGCCTGCGCCCTACGCTGGAGGACATGCACGAGCGCCTTGACGAACCGGCGATCCACAACGGCGTGCGCGACACCGGCGGGCGCGTGACGCTGTCGATCTTCAACTGCACCAAGCCCGTGATCGCCGCCATCAACGGCGCGGCGGTGGGCATCGGCGCCACCATGACGCTGGCCATGGACTTCCGCCTGGCTTCGGAGAAGGCGCGCATCGGCTTCGTATTCGGCAAGATCGGCATCGTGCCGGAGGCCTGTTCCAGCTGGTTCCTGCCGCGCCTCGTTGGCCTGCAGCAGGCGCTGGAGTGGACCTACAGCGCCGACATCCTCGATGCGCAGGAGTGCAAGCGCGGCGGCCTGCTGCGCTCGATCCATTCGCCAGAGACGCTGCTGCAGGACGCCTATGCGCTTGCCCGCAAGTGCACGCACAACCGCTCTCCCGCCGCCGTGGCACTGACGCGCCAGATGCTCTGGCGCAACAGCGCGCAGCCGCATCCGATCGAGGCGCACCGCGTCGATTCGCTGGCGGTGTTCTACTCCAGCCTGAAGGACGGCAAGGAAGGCGTGCGGTCGTTTCTGGAGAAGCGCGCCCCGAATTTCACCAGCCTGGCATCCGACCTGCCGCCGTTCTACAGGGACTGGAAGTAACGCCCGCCGGCGTCGCGCCTTCCGGTTCTGCCCGAGACGGCCGGCGCGCTGTTGCCGCCGGCAACGCCTGTCAGTATTCAATTGTCGATGATGCAACCGGCGGAGCGTTTATCTTCAGTTTGTCTGTATATGCAGATCACTGCGGCTACGCCTGCCGTGGCAGCCACCGCTGCGGGTGGCGACCAACTCAGTGCGCGGCGGCGAGTCTTGCTGCCCAGCTCTGCTTCGGGAATTGCAGCAGCACGGCGTTGAAGCCCTCGCTGCCGGCGGTGATCTCGAGCGCAGCCTCGTCCGGCGACACGAACAGGCAGGATCTCGCGGGCAGCACTTCATCGCCGCTGCGGGCTGCGCCGCTGGCGATCAGCACGTACTGGCCACCGCCGCTGGCGGGCGATGGCGCGACGACCCGCCCGCCGGGCCCCGCGGCCAGGCGGAAGATCGCGAGGCCGTCGGCATGCGGGGCTTCGAGCGCCTGCACGCCGCCCGCCGGCACCGGCTCTGCGGCGTCGGGCAGGTGCGCAAGCACGATGCGGCCGGGCTTCTTCGTCATGCTGCCTCGCGATTCGGGCATGACGAAGGCGCCCTGGTCCTTCATCAGCCGAAACACGAAGAATGCCACGCCCTGCGGCCCGCCGACGATGGGGCCATAGGGGCTGCAGGCATCGGCGTACTGCACCATCACCGGTTGCAGCGCATCGGCCCCCAGCCACGCGCCCGGGCAGTCGACGAAGACCTGGAACTGGTCCTGGGTATGGAAGTGGGGCGCCGCAATCGACCCTGCCTCCGGGATTTCGATGCGGTAGGCGGCAAGACCTTCGTGCTCATCGGGGTTGATGAACCAGTTGCGCCGCACGATGGCGTCGCGCCCGTCCTTCTGCGTGGACTTATCGGAGAGCTCGATGTGGCGGGTGAGAGCGACGGCGCTCGACGCGTTGATCTTCATGGTGCGAACCTCCCCGTTGAAACCCGCAATCAGCCCCTGCCAAGAAACGGCATGCTCACCGGCAGCACGATGCTCTCGTACAGGTTGGCGTCGGCGGGCAGCGAGGCCATAAGCACGGCGATGCGGGCGACGTTGGAGGCATCCATCAGGCCCTCGCCCTTGACCTTGTCCTCCTGGCCGCTCCACACCCCGGGCACGGTATTGCCCGGATGGATGATGCTCACGGCCACGCCGAATTCGCGCGCCTCGATGGCAAGCATGCGCGTGAGACCGTCCAGCCCCCACTTGGATGCGACATAGGCGGCGGACTTCGGCCGCGGCACCTTGGCCGAGGTGCTGCCGATGTTGATGATGCGCCCGGCGCGCTGCGACTTCATGATTCGGAAGGCCTCGCGGAGGCACAGGAATGCACCGGTCAGGTTGGTGTCGATCATGTCGCGCCACATCTGCAGCGGGAACTCGTCGGTGGGCGCGCCGGCAAAGCCACCGGCGTTGTTGACCAGCAGGTCGATGCGTCCCCAGGCTGCCTGCGTGGCGGCGAACAGGTGCCGGACCTGCTCCTCGTTCGCCACGTCGGTCGGCACCGCCAGCGCGGTGCCCCCGGCTGCGGCGATGGCGGCCACCGATTCCTCGAGCTTCTCGCGCCGCCGCCCGGCAACCGCCACGCGCGCGCCTTCGGCAGCAAAGGCCTCGGCGATGGTGCGACCGATGCCGCTGCCTCCGCCGGTGACGACGGCGACCCTGCCCTCGAGCGCCCTGGCTGCTCCGCTCATGCGGGAAGGGCCCCGTGTTCGTTGCCTTGAACTCTCATCGCGTTCTCCCCGGGCCTGTCCTCAGGTCATCCAGATCAGTCCGACTACCAGCGCAGTGATGAAAATCGTCAGCCAGAAGATCCCCATGATCCGCTGGCGGTCGCTCGGCACGAAGCCTTCCTTCTTCCGCTTCGCGACGAAATACTCGATGATCATCAGGACGATGCCAGCAGAGAAGGTGATGATGCCCCACTTGATCACGATGCTGCCTGCTTGGCCTGTATGAGCCTGAAGAACCTGGTTCAATGCACGGGGGGAACCTCCCCTCCCGCTCCGGCGAAGTCAGGGAGCCCGACCGCAGGTCCGCTAGGCGCTCCAAGTGTAACCGCTGCGGCCCGGAGTGTGGTCGCCGCGTGCTGGGGTATGATGATTGCAGTCCGCATCGAAAGGGGCCGATGGACAACTATCTGCTGTGGGTGATGGCAGGGATTGCGCTGATCATCGCGGAATTGCTGACCGGCACGTTCTTCCTGCTGGTGTTGGGCATCGCCGCGCTTTCCGGCGCCGCCATGGGTTGGCTGGGCCAGGGATTCTGGCCGCAGGCGCTGGTGGCGGCAGCGGTCGCCGTTGCCGGCGTCATCTGGGTGCAGCGCCACCCGCGCAGCAGCCGCGGCGAGCCGATGGCCTCGCTGGATGCGGGCCAGGTGGTGACCGTCGACCATTGGACGGACCGGGCCGGCGGCCGTGCGCGCGTGCGCTACCGCGACACGCTCTGGGACGCGGTCGTCGAAGGTGCAACCGATGGCGAGGTATTCCACATCACCGCCGTCGAAGGCAATACCCTCAGGGTTTCGTCTCGGCGGCACTGAGCGGGTTCTTTCCATGTCGCGGTCCCGGAGGAGCGGCAGATGGCGCCGGCAATGCACGATGCAGGCTGATCGCAAACGCAAGGAGATGACATGATTCCAAAACTCGTCGGCGTGCTGGTGTTGACCTTTTTCGCCGCAAGCACCGAAATGACACGGCCCTGGGCGATCCCGATCTTCATCATCTTGCTCGCCATCGTGTTCGTGATCGAGGGCGTGCGCGTGGTGCCGCAGCAGAATGCCTGGGTGGTGGAACGGCTTGGCAAGTTCCACGTCATCCTTGAGCCCGGCCTCAACGTGATCGTGCCCTTCTTCGATCGCGTGGCCTACAAGCATTCGCTCAAGGAGGTTCCGCTCGACGTGCCCGAGCAGGTCTGCATCTCGCGCGACAACACGCAGCTCGCGGTGGACGGTGTGATCTATTTCCAGGTCACCGATCCGCGCCTGGCCTCGTATGGATCGTCCAATTACATCGCGGCGATCACGCAGCTGGCGCAGACGGCATTGCGCAGCGAAATCGGCAAGATGGAACTCGACAAGACCTTCGAGAGCCGAGACGAGATGAATCGCCAGGTGGTGTCGGTGCTCGACGAGGCCGGGCGCAGCTGGGGCGTGAAGGTGCTGCGCTACGAGATCAAGAACATCACGCCGCCGGAAGCCATCCTGCGTTCGATGCAGCAGCAGATCACTGCCGAACGCGAAAAGCGCGCGCTGATCGCAAAATCGGAGGGCGAGAAGCAGCAGGAGATCAACGTGGCCGAAGGCGAGAAGCAGGCTGCAGTGCTGAAATCCGAAGGCGACAAGACCGCGCGCATCAACAAGGCGCAGGGCGAGGCAACGGCGCTGCGTCTGGTGGCCGAGGCGACGGCGGCGGCCGTGGAATCGGTGGCCGCCGCCATCGGCAAGGAGGGCGGGGCGCAGGCGGCCAACCTGAAGATCGCGGAGCTCTACATCAACGCCTTTGCGCACCTGGCGAGGACCAACAACACCATGATCGTGCCCACCAATGTGACCGACGTTGCCGGCCTGGTGGCCACCGCCATGACGGTGCTCGACAACACCCGGGCGGGCACGAGATCCTGACGCACCGGCAGGTTGTCGTGACGCGGCAATTATTTCGGCGGTTTCCGGCATCGCGGCGGCTTTTGCGCGAGAATTGGGCCGCCTGACCGCTCGCCAGGCCCTGGCGGGTCCCGCAGTCACGTTGCCGGTACGCGTCCCCGCCCGCGCGGGCGCGTTTCATCAGGAGTCCAGGGATGCATACGGAAGTACATGTACACGGTGCAGTGCCGCTGAAGAGTGGCGTCACCCAGGCCGAGGTTGAGCAGGCGCTGCGCCCCTGGCTCGACTATGTCGATCTCGATGGCCTTGCCGATGCGACCAGTGCGCACCAGGACGAGCCCGGTGTGGTGTTCGACCGCCGCAGGCGCGTACTCGACATCTGCTGGACCGGCTGGGTCGGGCGCAACTTCCAGCGCGCGCTGGAAGTCTCGTTCGAGGCCCTGTGCGCGCATGCCGAGCAGGCCGCGGGAGTCGAGGTGACCTACTATCACGAGGACGGCCGTGACGAGCATTCGATGGCCTTCGTCGGCCCCTCGGTCGAGGCGATCCAGGAAGAGCAGCGGCGCAGCATGATCGAGGACGTCTCCGGGCTGCTGTCGCGCCATTTCGCCGAGGCGGAGATCAGCGAAGTCCTGCAGCACGTGCACCAGTTGTTCGAGCGGCGCTGGAGCGCTGCCGGCGCTGGTGCGACCACCAGCCGCGGGCGCGCCAGCACGACGGCGCCGACCACGCGCGCGCCCTCGAGCAAGAAGCACCTCCACTAGCGGCATGGGGACGGCGTCACGCCGTCCTCCCGCATGCCGGTCCCGCGGTTCAGCGTGTCGGGCGGCGCTCGACGCGAATGGACGGCCAGGGAACGGAATACCTGCGCCAAGGGCGGCCTCTCCCTGCAAAACGGCACCTGATCTGCGAATTGTGTAGATGACATACCAATCAGACGGCGTAGAATTTTGGGAGAAGCGGTGGGCCTCCCTTGAATCGGTCGAGGGGCATGCCTACAGGGCCCTCGAATGGTTCCGCATGCCAAGAATCAATGACGATCTGCTGAATTGCGCGATTTACCTATATCCGTCAGTCCCGATGGCGGAGGCAGGGGAATCTTGGGGTGGAAGCGGGTTCTTGGTAAAAGTTATGAGCAAGTTCGCAGATACCAAGAAACGCCACTATTACGCAGTCACCAATAGCCACGTTGTTCAAGGCCGAAATTCTGTAATTCGGATCAACCGGAAGGATGGGACGGTTGCCACTATTCCGACAGAAAAGAGTCTGTGGACGTATTCTGATAGTGCTGATTTAGCAGTGCTCCCGATAGAGTTAGACGACGCATACGATGTTAAGGCGTTCAATACCGATATGCTGCTCACGAAATTCAAATTGGGCACGAAGGGATTGGGCATCGGTGATGAAACCTTCATGATTGGACGTTTCATTAACCACGAAGGTCGGCAGCGCAATAAACCCAAGGCTAGGTTCGGGACTGTTGCCATGATGCCAGATGCATCGGAAGGCGTTTATAACCACCATATGAGTCAACGTCAGGAGGCATATCTGGTCGAGACTCATACCGTTTGCGGGTATAGCGGTTCCCCTGTTTTCTTTTTTATACCGGCCATGAGCAAGCGTCCACCGGAGGATAAGGCGAACAATCCTCTCGCATGGCGCGGCCCCTGGTTGTTGGGCGTCGAGTGGGCACACATTATCGATCACGAACCTGTAGTGGAGAAAGGCGTAGAGGGGGAGTGGAAGAAAACTGGGCAGTATGTAGAAGTGACAACGGGGATGATGTGTGTGTCCCCCGCTTGGCATTTGGAGGCGTTGCTAAATGACCCTCACCTCGCGCAACTGCGCGACGAGCAAGAGGCGAAATGGGAAAAGGAATCGAAGCCTAGGGTTGTGGCGAAATTGGACAGCGCACACCAACCCGCCCCTGCTGGAGACTTGCTGCTCGATGCTCTGCTAAAGACTCCGCCAGCACCGAAAACCAAGGTCAAGGCAACTTCCAAAAGGAAGGCTTAATCAGTCAACTATAGACCAAGCGTTTTCCGTCAGCGCCCTTGAGAATCATGGCAGCGCGTTGCGCGTCGGTAAAGCCCAACTTGGCACGAGTGTTGTAGCGGAAATCAAACTCGCAAACGTAGCGGTCAAGATGCTGCTGCCCTACGTGGTGGTAGGTTCCAATCAGTCCGCGCTTCAGGATTGAAAAGTAGCCTCCCACCGTGTTTGTGGTTACGTCGCCACGCACGTATTCATGTTTGCTGTGGTTCACGGTCTCGTGCCTGTATTCGTGGCAAACCCATTTGTAACTGCTGCTCTCGTCGGTGACTACAAGCGCATCTTTTGCAAGTGAAAGTTACATGATCGGCTTTAGCGTCTTACCTGTGACCGTAGGGACATGGAAACTACGGGCTTTGCCGCCGCGCTCAACAAGGGTAAATATTTTCATCTTGTGTTCGTAAGCGCGGCCTGAGTAGTTGCCTGCTTTGTATCCGCCCTTGTTGTTCCCCCAAAATGTTTCGTCTGCTTCCACAGTGCCGCCGCCGCTTCCCATCGGGCCGTCAAACGTCTTAGTGGTCATTGCTTCACGAAGGCGATGCATCATGAACCACGCCGTCTTGTAGGTAACCCCAATCATTCGGTGCAATTGATGGGCGGAGAAACCTTTTTTGCTGGCCGCCATCAAATGAGCTGCCAGAACCCACTTGTGAAGCGGAATCTTGCTCCGCTCAAACACCGTGCCGACTGTTACGGTGAAATGGCCGTAGCATGAATAGCACTTGAATAGCCCGGGGCGATGCGATTTGCCTTTGAGAGCGATGAACTGCTTGCACTCGCCACAGTGGGGACAGGCAGGGCCATTAGGCCAGCGGATGGACTCCAAATGCTCGCGGGCTGCATCGGGGTCGTTGTACATAGCTAGGGTCATGTCCATGTCACATCTCCTGAGTTGGTATGCGAAGTATCTGGTATGTGAAGTGATGTGTCAAGTATATAATTCGCCCTGATCTTCAGAAGATACTTTCAATTAAATAGATATCTATCTAATTTCTATGACTATTCTTCTTCAAGATCGATTCTCGGCATGTTGAGATAAGTCCCTGTCCCTGCAGCAATTTCTTGAATTTTTGGCTTGACCCCCTGAATTCTTTCCAATAAAGTGGGACTAAGTAGAAATTGGTGGGAAATTATGGAGATCAGACGTCGATTTCCAGGCCCCACCGACTTTTCAGGGGGGGGGTCGGTGTTTCAGGGGGCGACGCAGCTCAGTGTCGATGCCAAGGGGCGGCTTGCCGTGCCGACGCGCTATCGCGACGCGCTGGCCTCGGGTGGTGCAGCCGTCGTGCTGACTGCGCACCCCGATGGCTGCGTGCTGCTCTATCCCCTGCTGGCTTGGGACCCGATCGGCTCGAGGATACAGTCCCTCTCCAGCTTCAATGAACAGGCGCGCTGGTGGCAGCGCCTGCTGGTCGGCTTCGCCGAGGAGACCGGTCTCGATGCGCAGGGCCGCATCCTGCTGTCGCCCGCGCTGCGCAAATTCGCCGACCTCAAGAAGGACGTCATGCTGGTCGGCCAAGGCAGCCATTTCGAGTTGTGGGACGTCGCCCTGTGGGACGAGAAGCTGTCGCGCGCCATGAGCCGGGCGAGCAGTTCGCCGCCCCCCGGCACCGAAAACTTTTCGCTGTGACCGGGCATGCAGACTCTCCTGCCGACGCACACCCCGCCGCACCCTCACATGTTCCGGTCCTCGCGCGCGAGGCGGTGGACGCGCTGGACATCGCCGATGGCGATCGCGCTCACGGAATCTATGTCGACGTAACGTTCGGGCGCGGCGGGCACGCGAGGCTGATCCTCGCCGCGCTGGCGCCCGACGGCCGGCTGATCGCGCTCGACCGCGACGCCGATGCCATGGCGGCAGGCCGCGCGTCGACGGATCGGCGGCTCGCGCTGGTGCACGCGCGGTTTGGAGAGTTGCGGCGTGTAGTGGCGGAGCGGGGCGCAGAGTCGGTGGACGGCGTGCTGGTCGATCTCGGCGTGTCTTCGCCGCAGCTCGACGAGCCGGAGCGGGGGTTCAGCTTCCGCTCCGACGGCCCGCTCGACATGCGCATGGATCGCAGCAGCGGCAGGACGGCGGCCGAGTGGCTGGCCGTAGCGAAAGAAGAAGAAATCAGGGAGGTCTTGGAGCGCTATGGCGAAGAACGGTTTGCTCAACAGATTGCAAAGGCGATTGTTGCTGCTAGGGCAGGAAGGCCTCTCCTCCGTACCCGGCAGCTTGCCGATATCGTGGGTAAGGCCGTCCGCACGCGTGAACCGGGCAAGGACCCGGCGACGCGGACGTTTCAAGCTCTACGGATTTTCCTCAATCAGGAGCTTGAAGAGTTGTCGCTGATGCTGCCCCAGGCACTCGAAGTCCTGAGGCCCGGCGGTCGCCTCGCCGTGATCAGCTTCCATTCGCTCGAGGACCGCATCGTCAAGCGCTTCCTGCAGGGCCATGCGCGCGCCGACAGCCTGCCGGAGAAGCTGCCGGTGAGGGCCGTCGACCTGCCGCAGCCGCGCCTGCGGCTCATCGGCCGCGCGGTTCGCGCCTCCAGCGCCGAATCGGCCGCCAATCCGCGCGCGCGCAGCGCCACGCTGCGCGTCGCGGAGAAGCTGCGGTGAGGTTACAGGCATGACGCGGCTTAGCCTGATCCTGCTCGCGGTGCTGACCGCCAGCGCGCTGAGCCTGGTCTCCTCGCAGCACGACGCGCGAAAACTCTTCATCGCGCTCGAGGAGCAGCAGGAGAGCTCGCGCCAGCTCGACGTCGAGTTCGGCCAGCTACAGCTCGAGTCGAGTACCTGGGCCATGCACGCGCGCGTCGAGCGCATCGCGCGCCAGGCGCTGCGCATGAGACTCCCGGAGTCCGGGCGCGTGAAGATCATCGAATCCGCACCGCGCGATGGCGCGGCCGCGCACGATGGCGGCGCCGGCAACCCCGTCCCGCCGGCGGGGGCGGCACCGTGAATTTCTCCGCCAGTCCCGTGCTGACGCTGCGTCTGCCCGTCTGGCGCTCGCGCTTCCTCGTGCTGATGTTCTTCGCCGGGTTTGCCGTGCTGATCGGCCGCGCCGTCTACCTGCAGGGCTTGAACAACGATTTCCTGCAGGCCAAAGGGGAATCGCGTTACAGCCGCGTCATCGAGATCAGCGCCAACCGCGGGCGCATCACCGACCGCCACGGCGAGGCGCTGGCGATCTCGACGCCGGTGAAGTCGATCTGGGTGATCCCCGACGAAGTGCAGATGGAGCAGCCGCAGCTCATGAAGCTGGCCGCGCTGCTGGAGATGCCGCCGAAGGAAATCGAGAAGCGCATCGGCGACCGCAACCGCGATTTCGCCTACGTCAAGCGGCAGATTCCGCCCGAGGTCGCAGACCGCATCGCCGAGCTGCGCATTCCCGGCGTGTTCCAGAGCCGCGAGTTCCGGCGCTATTACCCTGGCGGCGACGTCATGGCGCATCTGCTTGGCTTCACTGGCGCCGATGACATCGGCCAGGAGGGCGTGGAGCTGGCCTTCCAGAAGGCCCTCGCTGGCAAGCCTGGCAGCCGCCGCGTGATCAAGGACCGCATGGGCCAGATCATCGAGGACATGCAGTCCATCAAGGCGGCGCAGGAAGGCCGCGACATCGTGCTGTCGCTCGATGCGCGCATCCAGAACCTGGCCTTCGGCCGGCTACGCGAGGCAGTCGTCCAGCATCGCGCCAAGGCGGGTGGCGTGGTGGTGCTCAATGCTCAGACGGGCGAACTCGTCGCGCTGGCCAACCTGCCCACCTACAACCCCAACAACCGCACGCGTCTGTCCGGCGAGAGCCTGCGCAACCGCGCCATCACCGATACCTTCGAACCGGGTTCCACGCTCAAGCCGTTCACGATTGCGACGGCCATTGAAGCCGGTCGCATCATGCCCGAGACCACCATCCAGACGGCGCCCGGCACTCTCACCATCGGCAAGGCGACCATCCATGACTCGCATGCCGAGGGCCTGCTGACGGTGTCGCAGGTAATCCAGAAATCGTCCAACGTCGGTTCGGCCAAGATTGCCCTCGGCATGCCGGCCGAACTGATGTGGGAGATGTTCCGTTCCGTGGGCTTCGGCCAGCAGCCGCGGCTCGGATTCCCGGGCGAGGCCACGGGCAAACTGCGGGCCGCCAAGACCTGGAGGCCGATCGAACAGGCGACCATGGCCTACGGCCACGGCATCTCGGTGAGCCTGATCCAGCTGGCGCGGGCCTACTCGATCTTCGCCCGTGACGGCGAGCTGATGCCGACCTCGCTGCTGAAGCTCGATGCACCGGCGGCGGCGCAGCGCGTGATTGCGCCGGAGACGGCGCGCGCGGTGCGCGCCATGCTCGAGCTGGCGGTGCAGCCCGGCGGCACCGCGCCGCGCGCGCAGATCATGGGCTACCGCGTCGCCGGCAAGACCGGC